>JAQIBN010000052.1 GCA_027859095.1 Spirochaetia bacterium
TAATAAATTAATGATATAAAAAAGAAGGTCGCACCCCCCGCGGGTGCGTGGATTGAAACAAAAACAGCCGAGGAAATCAGGAAGCCTATTTATCGTCGCACCCCCCGCGGGTGCGTGGATTGAAACACCTTGCTAAAAAAGGTGAATCTGAAGATATTGAACGTCGCACCACTAGAGAAGTGTTCCCCACAGGCGTGGGGATGAACCGCTGTTGATCCATCGCCAATTTTAGTTCTACCCGTGTTCATGGTTCAATTTTCTGTGATAGAATTGAAGGGTCAACTCCAGAAATTATTGATGGCTTTTAATAGAGTTATCCATAAAATGCTGGTATACTATGCAAAGGAGGTTCTTGATGTCATCTATACAAGAATTTTATTCACTACCTGAGGATATTCAACAGGAAGTGTTGGATTTTATGAGTTTTATTGCAGACAGAAAAGGAATTAAATTGGAAGAACATAAAGCTCAAGGTTCCTCCAGATGGTTGAAAAAAGTAAATCGGATGGTAAATACGGGAAAACCAATTAGTGAAACTGTGGTACAGATGAGAGAAGAAGAAAAGTGGTAGTATTTATAGATACTTCTGCTTTGGCAAAGCGCTATATTGAAGAAGTAGGAAGCAAAGAAGTTGATTTTTATTTCCAGGATGAGAATGATATTTTGCTAGCTCCTGTCACAACAATAGAGATGAAATCTGTTTTTACCAGGCGCCTTCGGGAAAAATCAATACTTCTGGATATTGTCAAAGCCGCATCAAGTGAATGGGAAAAAGAAGAACCTTCGTTTCGTTCTATACCATTCAATTCAACGCTAAGAAATGCAGCAATTAAGGTAATTGAACGTACTGGAATAAAAACTCTCGATTCAATCCAGCTTGCGTCAGCAGATCTCTCCTCAGTTGATATCTTTATAACAGCCGATAAAGCATTATCGAGAGCAGCAGAGATAGTATTGGATATTAAAGTTATTTGCATTGGAAGTAAAGCCCTATCCTGAAGTGAGTAGAAATGTTTTCCGAAGATGAATTAATACCCATATCGGTATTGCAGCATTATTCTTTTTGCCCTCGCCAGGTTGCTCCTATACATCTTGAACAGCTATGGGAAGAAAACCTGTACACGACACAGGGTAATGTTCTTCATGAGAGGGTAGATGCTGTACATCATGAATCCCGTAGGAATGTCTGTACTGAGTATGGAATGGCAATTCCTTTTAGGATTTTGTGCTGAAAAGGATATTAGTGTTTCGTTTATGACGGAGTATGGGCGTTTCCTTGCTTCTGTAAAAGGCCCTGTCAGTGGAAATGTGCTTCTAAGACGGGAACAGTACAGAAAAGCAGATGATCCTGATATAACAAAGAATGTAGCTTCAAATATTATTGCGGCTAAAATTGCAAATTCCCGGACAGTCATTAATAGGGCAATTCGTGATCATGGAGATAAAATAGATATAGTTAAATTGAAAAATGTTACGAGGCAGCTCGAGAAATTTATAATACAACTGAAAAAGGTAAATACAGTTGATGAAGTGAATGCAATGCTTTCGTTTACCTATACTATTCTGGGTCATGATATACGTTCTGCACTGGAAACTGTTGGATTGGATCCTGCTGTGGGTTTCCTTCACTGTGACCGTCCGGGGCGTCCTGGATTAGCTCTTGATTTGATGGAAGAGTTCCGTTCGGTCATTGCTGATCGACAGGTTCTCTCTCTTATAAATCGCAAACAGGTCAAGCCTTCCGGTTTTAAAAAAGCTGAAAATGGTGTTGTTGTAATGGATTCTGATACACGTAAAATTCTTTTGACGGAATACCAGAATAGAAAACAGACAGAAGTTTACCATCCTTATGTCGAAGAGAAGGTTAAAATTGGCTTACTGTTTTTTATACAGGCTGAATTGTTAGCACGATATTTGAGAGGTGACATGGATGGGTCGGTCCTAATATAGATTGCGAACCCATATCAGTCATGAATTCCTGAGACTTTCGCAGACTGAATAACTCGTTTTGTTGCAAGGATCTTTGAAAATTTAGAGAAGGGTATATTTAATTATTTTGATCATTTTATTAGGTTCGCAAAAGACAGGACTTAACATTTTATTATAGAAAGAGTTATATTAGTAACAGTCGCACCCCCCCCCTGCCTGCTTTTCTACTTACGCTTCTTAGACTGATGATACTGGCGCTTCCTGCAGTGTGGCTGCTGGTCTATGTTTTTAACCTGGGGATTTACGGTGTATGGCTGGGCCTCCTGTTTGGAAGTGTAATAACCATGGTAATTGCCTTTATCTGGATACAGAGAACTATAAATAAACTTGAAAAAGGTATCATCCGGATACACAAGGTTTAGAATGCCAGGAAATCACGATCTATATAGTTAAAGCGGATGGTGTCCAATATATAACTGCAATGACCTTCAATGATAGGCTCTCAGACAAGGGGTGGTTTCAAGAGGACTTACCAGGGTATTGCAGTACAGCTTTTTTGCAAAATGTAAATAATTTTACAAAACAGTCAAAAGTATTAAACAGTTTTAATCCTGATGAAAAGATTAACCTGTTCCGCTCATACTTTTGTTGGAGAAAAGATAATTCTTCTATAAAATCTCTTGACATTTGCACATAAGTGCATTAAATTACAAATAAGAATATGGATAGCTTATGTCACGACCAAAAAAAGAGCGAGTTGTTTACCAGCCGCCGTTGCATGCAGATTTTAAACCCCTGGGTATTCAGAGGCAGGCTTTAGAGCCTCTTCCCCTGAGCCTGGATGAGTTTGAAGCCTTAAGATTAGCTGATTATCTGGGTATGGAGCACACAGAGGCTGCAATGGAGATGGAAATATCCCGTTCGACTTTTACCAGGTTGATTGAAAAAGCCAGGCGCAAGGTTGCCAAATTTCTTGTTGAAGGTAAACACCTTCATATAGAGGGAGGAAA
>JAQIBN010000111.1 GCA_027859095.1 Spirochaetia bacterium
CTGTGAACATTTTGCGTTGCTGGTGATTTGTATTTGTACGAAACATTCTCCTCTCCTGAAAAGAATTTTATCATACTATGCAGCTTTTGGGAATTCCTTTCCTTTTTGCAGGGGAGTCAGTAATAATACACCAACATTCCTGATTCCAGAAATAATCCTGAATTAGATAATTTCACGTCAGGGCGGCAGGATGAAGTTTTCCAATTCTTCCTTTCTCCCGTCTCCGTTTTCCGGTCTCCTTCTTCAACCCTTTGCGCTTTTAGGGAGCTTTGCTAGAGATTTCTGTAGTGTTGTGCTTAAACCTCTATACTATAGTGAATATTTTATTACAATAGAGGAGTTATGTACTGGAGTTCCTTATCGTTAATATGTTTTTATAGGAGAACAAAAAATGATATTAAAGAGTTTAATTCAGGAACATAATAATCAAGTTATTTCCCATGATGATATGTGGAATGAATTGCTAGGATGATGAAGATTTATTACTCTGAGCAAGTTAAAAAACAACTTAATGGTATTAAAGAGTATATTGCAAAAGACAATAAGAATATTGCTACTAAATATTTACTTAAAATAAAAGAAAAAATAAATTGGTTGATACAGAGGGTTTATGGTGCTATTTTTAAAGAAAGGGAAACAGGTTAAAAGCGCTAAGAGGAGATAAATTATGTTAGTAGTACATCCTGAATTTATCATTGATGAAAAAGCTCAAAAAAAAGCTGTAATTGTTCCTTTGAATGAGTGGAATGCCATTCTTGATGATATGGAAGAACTTAACGATATACGTTCATACGATGAGGCTAAAGCAGACATAAATGACGAGATTATATCTTTTGAACAGGCAGTGAAAGAAATAAAAGCATAATATGAGTTATGATCTTAAGATTAAACGGAAAGCACAAAAATCATTAGCACATATTTCAGAACCATTTCAGACAAAAATTATTGAATCTATGAGAAAACTTTCTGCTAATCCATATCCTCTGCAGAGTAAAAAGCTGATAGGTAGAAGTGGTTTTCGGATTCGTATAGGAGATTATAGAGTTATTTATGAGATTCTGGGTAAAGAACTTATAATTCTCATATTAGATATAGCTCATAGAAAAGATATTTATAAAAAGTAATGAGGATGCCTGAATACAAGCAAAGCTCCCTGATAATAGACTTCGTCGGGTATGCGTCCTAATCTTCTCGCCTATGTCTTCTAAATTGGATAACTATACTTATATTGTTGATATGGTCTTAAATATTGAACTTGCCAATCAGGCAGCGATTGATCTTGCTCAACATCTGATGGCAACACACCATGTCGATATTCCTCAAACGAGTGCGGATGCATTTTTCCTTCCTAAGAAACAATAATTAAGCGAACTTATCAGGTATATCTCCGCTTTTATATTTTCAGGAGTATCCATGATGGATTTCCATGGAATATGAAAAAGCAAGCTAAGAAATTTCCAGGGATATGGCAGACCTTTGGATTAAAGCGAAATATTTTTTGTAAAATAATGAATAACAACCATTCTCATGAACACGAAATTACTATCCTCGAGAACATCTATAATCAGCCGGGAGTGGTACGTCAAAGAGATCTTGCGGAAATTGTAGGGCTGTCTTTGGGAATGACAAATAGTATTCTTAAGCGTTTAGCCTTAAAGGGTTTGCTTTCAATTAAAAGGGTAAACAATAGGAATATACATTATATTGTAACTCCTGCCGGTATAGAGGCTATTACAAAAAAAAGCTATAGTTTCTTTAAACGTACTATTAAAAATGTGGTTTATTATCGGGAAACTATAGAGAATCTTATTCTGGATATAAAAAATCAGGGTTATGACGGATTAATTTTAAAAGGTGCAAGTGATCTGGACTTTATTGTTGAACATGCATGCAGAAAAAGTAATCTTAAATATATTAAAGAAGATGGAATAAATAATAATATTTTCCTTCTCTATTCGGAAAAATACCTGCCGGACAAGGAAATTAAGGCAGAAGATATAGCCTTTTTACAGAGTATATTGATTTAATTATTTAAAAGCAGAATAAAATTGTATTTCACGCAAAGGCGCAAGGTTCGCCAAAAACGCAAAGAAGAATTAACCGCAGATGAACGCAAATGTACATGATTCCGGTCTCCAGTTTCCATTCTCCGGATTCCTTATTTTCCCATTAACGTTCTTAGAATCAATTCGAGAAATATCTTAAAATAGTTGAAACAAAACAAAAGCATTTAGCAATGAATATTTTTAAATATATAGGAGTAGTAAATGGAATATAACGTAAAAGATCTTACCCTTAACGACTGGGGAAGAAAAGAGATAGAAATAGCAGAAAAAGAGATGCCCGGGCTTATGTCTTTAAGGAATAAGCACGGTAAGGATAAACCCCTTAAGGGCGCCAGAATTATGGGATCTCTTCATATGACAATACAAACTGCAGTTTTGATAGAAACCCTGGTTGAATTAGGAGCTGATGTAAGGTGGGCAAGTTGTAATATTTTTTCAACCCAGGATCATGCAGCTGCGGCTATAGCTGTTGGCCCTAAGGGAACAGTAGATAAACCTGCTGGAGTTCCTGTATTTGCCTGGAAAGGTGAAAGCCTGGAGGAATATTGGGACTGTACCTACAGTGCTTTATCATTTCCAGAAGGAAAGGGACCTAATCTTCTGGTTGATGATGGTGGAGATGCATCCCTTGTACTTCATAAGGGTTATGAAATGGAGAAGGGCAGTAAATGGGCTTTTGAAGATCCGGAATCCGAAGAAGAGGGTATAATAAAGGCTCTTTTGCAGAAAGTTAATAAAAAGGACAGCTCCCGCTGGCAGGCACTTGTGGCAGACTGGAAGGGTGTATCTGAGGAAACAACAACTGGAGTTCACAGATTATACCAGATGAAAGAAGCAGGAAGCCTTTTAGTCCCGGCTATTAATGTTAATGACAGTGTTACAAAGTCCAAATTTGATAATCTTTACGGTTGCAGAGAATCTCTGGCAGATGGAATAAAACGGGCAACAGATGTTATGGTTGCGGGTAAGGTTGTAGTTGTTTGTGGGTATGGTGATGTTGGAAAAGGTAGTTCCCAGTCAATGCGAGGTTTAGGTGCAAGGGTAATTGTAACAGAAATTGATCCCATTTGTGCTCTTCAGGCAGCAATGGAAGGGTTTGAAGTTACAACTATAGAAAGCACCCTGGGTGAGGGTGACATATATGTTACTACAACAGGTAACAAAGATATTATTACCGCCGAACACATGTCTAAAATGAAAGACCAGGCTATAGTCTGTAATATTGGACATTTTGACA
>JAQIBN010000204.1 GCA_027859095.1 Spirochaetia bacterium
ATAGAAGGACAGGGCTTTTTTAAGGTCAGATGCAATTCCAAGGTAATCTACTACAAGCCCACCGGGTTTATCCTTGTAGACTCGGTTAACACGAGCAATGGCCTGCATAAGGTTATGCCTTTTCATTGGCTTGTCTATGTAGAGGGTATGCATGGAGGGTACATCAAAACCTGTAAGCCACATATCCCGGACAATAACCAGTCCAAGTTCATCTTCTGGATCTTTCATCCTGTCAGCAAGGGTTCGGCGCTGATCTTTGGTGGTATAGTGCCTGGCTATTTCCGGTCCGTCGGCAGATGCGGATGTCATTACAACCTTTATTACACCCTTTTTGAGGTCGTCACTGTGCCACTCCGGTTTGATGTTTATGATTTCTTTATATAGATCTGCAGCAATCCTCCGGGACATGGCAACTATCATGGCCTTGCCTTCGAATACTTCCTGCCGTTGTGTATAGTGGTCAATAATATCCTTTGCAACATGTTTGATCCGGTCTTTACTTCCTATAAGGGCTTCCAATTGAGTCCACTTGGATTTGGCTTTCTGGGATTCGGTCATTTCGTCCTGTTCCAGTTCATCATCCAAATTGGCAACAAGTATTTTACCTTCTGCGCTCAAGGAAATTTTAGCAAGCCTGCTTTCGTAATAGATCCTGACCGTTGCCCCGTCTTCCACAGCCTGTGAAATATCGTAAACATCAACATAGTTACCGAATACTGCAGGAGTGTTTACATCTGTACTTTCGATGGGTGTTCCGGTAAACCCAAGATAGGTGGCATGGGGCAGGGCGTCCCGCATATACTTGGCAAAGCCGTACACAATCTTTTTACCGATAACATTGCCTTCTGAATCCTTGTCATCGATGGTCTTGGCCTTAAAGCCGTACTGGGTCCGGTGGGCCTCATCGGCTATGACAATTATGTTTTCCCTTGCCGAAAGGGTTTCCAGCTGTCCTATAAGCGCCGAAGCTTCTACTTTACCGTCTGATGTTTTCCAGGCCATGAAACGGCTGAACCCTGCAGAGAGAGAACCGGCCTTTGCTTCCAGTCCATCGGAAATTATCATTAAGCCATTGTAGGTAAACAATTCTGGAATTGCCTGTTTGTAGGTCTGAAGCTGCCTGAATGCAGATCTTACGGTAGCATTTTCATCCGCGGGATTCTTAAGCTCAATGACTACAAGGGGCAGTCCATTGACAAAAAGAATAACATCCGGGCGTTTGGCCCCTCTGTCCCCTGAAGGGGAGGTATTGTTAACAGTAAATTGATTTACAACCAGAAAATCGTTACTCTCCGAATTCTTGAAATCTACAAGCCAAACCAGATCCCCCCCGGTTGTGTTCGTTAACCTGATAGCTGACTTTTATTCCCTCTGTAAGAATCCGGTGAAAGGCTTCGTTATTAGCAATAAGCTCCGGAGAGTTCAGCCTCTGGATCTGCTTGATAGCGTCTTCCCTGATATCTGCAGGAATAGACGGATTAATTCTGCCTACGGCTGTTCTAAGACGATCTATGAGAAAAACATCTTCAAAAGATTGCCTTTCCGGTGTTTCGCTGTCCGGAGCGATAGATGGAGCGTAAATATACCCGTAGCCTTGTTTTTCAAGGAGTTCGATGGAATATTTTTCTATTTCAGATTCGGTGATTTTAATCATTTTTTATATACCTATCATAGTTTATCATCACTTAAATCTGCAAGTGCTGCTTTTAATACTTGCCAACATATCAAAGCTGTATGTTTATCCGGGTTAAAGCCGGAATGCCATTGCGAATAAGGATGAATATAATTCCTAAAATCCCTAAGTGCATGACTGAAGCGTTTCACATCCAACCCTAACATACCTATTTCATGAGAAACATTAATCAAATCATTTAGAGACCATTGATGAAAAGATAATACTTTCCCATTTAAATTGTCTTTTGGACTGGATTTTGATTGGTTGAACTTTTGTGGATTTTGAGTTGCCACACCTAATAAAATGCCTTCAAGTGAACTTCCACATAGAAAGATAGCTGCAAGAGAAGCCTCAGCATTAAGGCACTTCTGAATTTCTTCAAGACGCTGATACAAGATAGCTAATAGTCCACTTTCAATATTTATTGCTTTTAAAGAAACATCTTCAAAATTCTGCTGCAAGAAATCAGTTTCACTTTTCCCTGAATCAACTGATTTAGGTTGTATTGTAGTTTTACCCAACAACTTATTTGCGATTTCTTCACAAGCTATACCTAGCTTCTCCATCTGTGCAGTAGTTTCTGAATCGGATAGGAGATTCAGAGTTCGCCAATACTCAACCAGCTCAAAAACAACTTTCCCTACTACCTGATCACTCTCAACTTCCCAAAAGGCTCTTAATCGCTTGGCTTTTGAATCTCCATATAATTCATATTTCGGGGAATAAATATCAAGACTTGTATTATTTATAAGAAATTGTTGAAATGAAGAGTTACTGAAATCCAATACATAGCCACCCTCCATTTCAAAAAGTTTTTCAAGTTTTAACTGGTCTGTTGATTTGAGACTAGCCATAATCAGTTTATCCCTATTCGTGCATCGCCACACATTAGTTTAGGTAATAAAGTATCGCGTATTTTTTCAATGGTGCGAATTTGGACTTTGTTTGATTTGATTTTGCTATCAATTGGCACTATCACTGAGTTTAATTTTTCTAATACTTTTTGATCTGGTACTGGTAGTAATGTTCCCCCAATCTCACCAAGGCTAAGATTAGGTTGAACAGCATGAACTATTTTTGAATGAAGATTAAATGTTATATCTTTATCTCTCAATGAATATTTAACAAACAATGGATTGATAATATTCCTATCTACCCGAATAATTGCTAAAGCTTGATTAACGTTTGCTGGTAAAATATCTTTAGTTACACTTATTGCTCTACCAATCGTACCTGCGATTGAGTATAAAATATCGCCTTCTTCTAATATGGAGCGTTTTAGAACTGAAAAGTGTGTTTCCTCATCAATAAAATTAAATTTATTGAGTAAATAACCACCATTTTTATCAATACAATTGACCTTAATAAAGTTTATCCCAGACTCGACAAAGGATCTATCTAATGATGTAGGGGTTGTTCCTTTCGTAATTACTTTGCACAATCTTTTAAGCTCAGTCTCTTCCCAATCTTCTTCCGCCTCCTCCACAAACCACTGCCTGAAAAGCGTTTCCGCCATGGCTTCGAGGGTTTTGTTCTGCCGGTGAAGCAGGTCTATTTTATCGTCGAGACTGGAAAGCACCGAGGCAATGGCTTTTTGTTCGGGGAGGGATAATATTGGTATTTTAAATGCCAATAGGGCTTCTTTATCCCCCCTGGGCATTTTTGCCCCTCGGGATGTGAGGAGTGAATACTCAGTAAATTCTGGATTACATAATTGATAATACAGAAATTTGCTATTTAATATATTTTTATAATAAGATGCTTTCATTACCTTTCCTCTCCCATCAGGTTTAAAATATCTTTCCAATGCTGATCCAAGTGGTTCAACCATGGATCAAGACCTTCTTTTCTGATGTTTCCGAAGCGGTCTCCATACTCAGCCAGATGCATCAATTCAGGATTTATAAAACCGATAAACTCTATTATAAGACGATGCTGTTCCTCAAGATCTTTCCAGTGAATAATGCGTTCATGATGAAATACACGGTTTCTAAGATTTCTTATTCTATCCAGTCTTGCTTTTATCTTTTTCCTGTTATGCTGTGACTTTGGAAGGTAGGGAAAAACACCTTTTATTCCTCTGGGCAAAAAAAGGGTGTTCTGTTCATAGTGAGCCTCAAAAAAACTCGTCCAAAAGCCAAAATGAAGTTCTGCTATTACATGTCCCGGCGCTGTTTCCTTTCCAGACTTGATTAGCTTTTCGATTGCATTGTTTACCTGACTCCTGGCCCAATCTGTAAGAATAAAGGAATCCATATTAAACCAGCTTTCAGATTCCAGTTTAGTCGTAAGATAATTATGGATAGAGTTTCTAAGGGCTACCTCACAAACCTGCAAAGAGGAATAGAGACTTTCACAGAGCGCCATGTTTAACATGTATCGTGCTAGAACAAGCTTCTGTTGCTTATTCACATCTCCATACGCATTCATCCGTTCAACGGACAGTGCCAGGATGATTTTTTTGTAAAAATCTTGATTATCTGCAATATTTGTGGCATACTTGTTAATGTAAGCCCTGAATGGCCCTCTCCCGTCCACCGCGGCGGTGATCGGAATCGGGGTTTCTTTTTTTATATTGTCTTTATTATCCTTATCAGTCACTCTTTTGATTCTCCGGGACAATTAATTTCCCTGCTTTTAGCATTTTCCCCATTCTGTTAATCACATCAATCCCTCAAATCATTCCGAAAAATAGCCAGAACATCAAATGCTTCAGAATTACCTTCATCTTCAATTTCATACATTCCGTATAATTCGTTATTCTCTTCTTCATACCTGACAGAAATAATTTCTGGATAGAGAATATTATCATAACCAGACCTGTTACCGTTAACCACTACAATCATATCATCGGAGAAATTACTCAGCCACTGTTTAAGCTCTTTTACAGTACAACCTTCAATACTACTCATTTATCCCTGCCTTGCAGCTTATTATTCAGTTTTTTAAGTATATCAAGAACTTCCATATCCATTTTGGAACCGGTCACAATCTGTGACCTGCAATTATTATCTTTTTAGCAAACATTTTTTCTACTCAACTTTCAGCTCTATTTTAGCCAAATTTTCTTTAATAATTTTATTAAGCTGTTCTTCTTCCTTTAACTGCTCCTCAAACTCCGCCTTGAACTTAGTAAACCTCTCATTAAAATCAAAATCATCCTCATCATCCGGCAACCCAACATACCGCCCAGGCGTAAGCACATAATCCAGCTCTGCCACCCTTTCAATAGATGCAGAATTACAAAACCCCTTTACATCCTCATAAGCCCCTAAATCCCCTAAAGGGGACTTATTTGAATCACCGACATCCTCTATAAGAGATCTTTCACCTCCTTTAGGAGGTTGGGAGGCCTCTTTTATTCTGTTAAGAACCTTATCGATATTATTGAGAACTTCATTGTTGCTGAATCTAATAACCTTATAACCTTCCTGTTTCAATATTCTTGTTCTTTCTGCATCTGCTTCTATTTGATTGTTATGAATTTCTCCATCCACCTCAACAATTAAAGCAGATTTTATTGAGCAAAAATCAACAATAAATTTATTTATTATATGCTGCTGCCTGAATTTTATTCCAAGTTGACTATTTCTTAATTTCTCCCATAATACTTTTTCTGATTCAGTTGGTTTAGCCCTCATCTCTTCTGCTTTTATCTTCAATTCTTCATATAAAGAAGGATTGGCAGAATATAAAACAGATGGAATCCTGACCTTCAAATCAGATATTTGGGTACTCTTAACTCCCCCTTCAGGGGGCTGGGGGGCAGCTCTCCAGGCATGATAGGTATCTGCTAATTTCTTGATATCCTCTTCTGAAAACTCCAGAGTCCTCCGGTTAATAAGATGCCCCATATTACGGGCATCAATAAAGAGAATTTCCTCAGTTCGCTTCCGGGAATTTCCGTTGGCCTTGTTCCGGCTTAAAAACCAGAGACTGGCCGGAATCTGGGTATTCAAAAACAGCTTGGCAGGCATATTCACAATACAATCAACCATCCTGGCCTCAACAAGAGCCTTCCTGATATCGCCCTCACCGGAAGTTTTTGAAGTAAGAGAACCCTTTGCAAGAACAAAGCCAGCCTGACCGCCCGGATTTAAGTGATACATGAAGTGCTGAATCCATGCATAGTTGGCATTACCTGTGGGAGGTGTCCCATACTGCCATCTGCCGTCATTTCTTAGGAGATCTCCGCTCCAGTCACTGTCATTAAAGGGAGGATTTGCTATTACATAATCTGCCTTTAGATCCTTATGAGTGTCATTTAAAAAAGAACCTTCATTATTCCATTTTACCTGGGAACTATCGATACCCCTAATTGCAAGATTCATCTTTGCAAGACGCCAGGTAGTCTGATTACTCTCCTGACCATAAATGGAAATATCATTTAACCGGCCCTGATGGTCTGCCACAAACTTTTCCGACTGAACAAACATACCACCGGATCCACAACAGGGATCAAACACCCTGCCCTTGTAGGGTTCGAGCATCTCAACCAGCAGTTCAACAACACTACGGGGGGGTATAGAACTGGCCGCCCTTTTTCCCTTCTGCCAGAGCAAACTCTCCGAGAAAATATTCAAATACATGCCCCAGAACATCTGCACTTCGGGCTTTTGCATCCCCCAGAGCAATATTACTTATAAGATCTATAAGACCCCCAAGGTTAGAAGGATCAAGATTCCCCCGGGCAAACACCTTTGGCAGAACATTACGCAGGGATACATTTTCCCTTTCGATGGCATCCATGGCCTCGTCCACAGTTTTACCAATGGTAGGCTGTTTAGCGTGAGACTGCAGGAACGTCCACCGGGAGGAAGGGGGAACAAAAAACACATTTTCTGCCTTGTATTCATCCTTATCTTCTGGATCTGCTCCAGCGTATTCACCTTCGCCGCTTAGAAGCCTGCCATAGAGCCCCTCGAAGGCAGCGGAGATATATTTTAGAAATATCAATCCCAGAACAATGTGCTTGTATTCTCCGGTATTGGTGTTGCTTTTTGCCACTATATTTTCCTTTTAGACGGTTGTCAGGGAATATGAAAACCTATTCGTTCCTTGGCAATACTTTCAGTTACTTTATTTGATACACAAGCAGTAAAGATAAACTCTAATGAAGACTACTAGACTTGATTTTCAGTTTATAGCATTGGCAGCATTTTCTCAAGAATATAATTCTGACAATTTGGGTGGAGCGAAACGGAACTGCTATTTACTAAGAAGTATAGTAATGACTTTCAGATTTACAATTTTTCAAAGTACCATGAGATGCTTTGGGAACCTCATAATTCTAATATTGGCTTAAAAAGCGATTGGTTCCTTGTAACCTGGTATGGTTGAAACTATTATAAATTTTTATTCTCCATCCAGCATTTCAATTGTTCTGTTATCTAACAATATCTTCATCTGTTGAATAGCAATCTTGTTTAAGCGTGTTAAACGTTCGGACTGCTCCATACCCTCGGTTATAAAAACTGCATTAAGGTTTTCCATATTTGCCAGACAGACCAGTTGAGAGACGTTAGCAAAATCACGAATATTTCCAGTTAAATCAGGATATTCTGCACGCCACTGGCTGGCAGTTTTACCAAACAGCGCCATATTAAGAATATCAGCTTCTGAGGCATAAACATAACTGATTTGCTGCTTTTTAAGTGTATCCGGTATCAGGTTTTGTTTAATTGCATCGGTATGGATATGATAGTTTATTCTGGTGGGATTACGGCGAATGTCCCAGCCAAGTTGTTTTTGCTCATTATTTTTTAACCTTTGGAATTCCATTATAAGATAAATCTTAAATTCGGCGCTAATCCACATTGCGAATTCAAAAGCTATATCTTTATGAGCATAAGTTCCACCATAACGTCCCGCCTTTGCCGTTAACATATCCGTCAATGAAAAAAAATCATCTTTCGAAATATTTATACCTTGTCCTAATACAACTAGTTTTTTGTTTTCTTAACTCATACAAGCTTTACCTTTTTTAAATCCTCAACTATCAATTTATTTAATCTTGTTTGCTCTTTTACCTGCTCCTCAAATTCTGCCTTAAACTTTGTAAATCTCTCATTAAAATCATCCTCTTCTGAAAACTCCCGGGTGCTACGATTAATCAAATGCAGAATATTACGGGTATCAATAAACAGTATTTTACTCTGTTTTAATAATATTTAACAGCAAAAATAATAAAACAGGTGAGTAGAGGAAATTAAATTTCTGAAATAGATTACACAAAAACTAAATAAATAGAACCTAAGACGTTAAAAAGAGGATTGATTACAATACAAAATGCAGATTTAGAATCAGATCCTGTGCCGCCGCGTTAGGGATTGTAAGGGCGCCGAAGGCGGTTTTTTTGTAGGGGCGAATTCCATATACGCCCATATAAAAAAACGGAACCCCTGTAAAGCCCGACCGTAATAAATGGGCGCGACGGGTCGCGCCCATTTATATAGGAACGCCCAAAAATTTCTACTTTACAGAATTTGCCAAAAGGTACTCCTCAGCTTCCGGAGACCACAGATTATTTGTCTTTTCTATAATGTCTGCTAATCCTTTAAATAGAGGATCTGTTTTCCCCTTCTCCCAGAAATCATCCAGTGCTGTCAGGGGCAGGTTTATTTGTGTATACATAAGTTTTTTACCACCAGGGATTTTGGGCAGGTTCTTTGTTGTTTCTACAATGGAATCAATTCCACCTATGTGAGTAATCAGCGCAACAGGGTTAATTACCCCATCTGCCATCATAGTAAGAACCTCTTTCATATCATCAGTATTACCACCACTGGTTCCAACAAGATGATGAGCGGCATAATGAACATCATAGAAGTTTAAATTTGCATTAAAATCAGTATCCGAAGGTCCGGCAAAGAAGTTAAGACATCCATCTTTTCCAAGGATCTGGTCTCCCTGCTCTACTACTGGTTTAACCGGTGCCATTACAAAGACATCATCAAAATCTTCATTATTAGTAAAATCCAGAATTTGTGAAATAGGATCATCGGTTAATCCTGTGTTTACATAGATCAGCTCAACACCTTTTTCTGCTGCCTTCTCCACAGTATAAATGGAAGCTGCACGTTTTAACCTTTCATCATCAATGTCAGTTACAACCAGTTTAGAAGGTCTTCGGTCACAGTTAAGGGTGTAGTCTATAAAACCAAGCCCCATAGGTCCTACGCCAGCAAGAAGAGCCATCTGACCTCCCTCTTTAATACCCATTTCGTGAATATAAGTTCCCTGCTTTACATGATAGTTGGCATGCATGGCTCCGGCTATACAGGACATTGGTTCAGCAAGGGATCCTATAAAATAGGCATTGCTTTTAAAGGGAAGAAGACATCCCATTTCCATTACTTCTGAGGGGATAACTATATAAGTTGCAGCCCCACCAATATATTGGTATGAATAACCGGGAGCATCCAGGCTTCCCTTATAATTTAAGGCAGGTTGAATTGAATACTGTTGACCTGCTTTAAACTGATCCTTCCACTTGCTGCCTACTTCTACAATCTCTCCACAAAATTCATGGCCTATCATAACAGGATTTACAGCAATATCATCCGGAACCCGTTTGTGATCAGCACCCTGCTTTTGTGCCTTATAAGATGACATGCAGATACTGTCTGACACAATTTTTGCCAGAATCTCATTATCCTTAATTTCCGGAAGTTCAAACTCTTCCAGTCTTAAATCTTCTTTTCCATATAATCTAACAGCTCGTGTCTTCATTCTTTCTCCTTTTACCTAATAGCCTACAGCCTAATAGCCTTTAGCCTTCCTTTCCTAGCTAAGCATTATCTGACCACCGGTAACAGGTACCGCCTGTCCGGTCTCATATTTCTGGTCCACAATATAGTAGACAGCTTTTATTACATCCAAACTTGTACATCCACGTTTCATTGGAACCATATTTTCATAGTGTTTTCGTACATCTTCCAGTGTTTTAGCACCAGGAACTTTTCCAGTATTTAAATACTGAACAAAAAGCCCTCTTTCCGGATCGGACCACAAAGGGCCATCCAGAAAATTACCGGGACAAATTGAATTTACTTTTATATTATCAGTTACAAGTTCAAGAGCGAAACTTTGTGTTAAACCGATTCCACCGAATTTTGCACCCGCATAAGCACCGTTTTTATTGGATCCTGACAAACCTGACTTTGAATTTATTTGAATTATATCAGTAAAATAATCCCCGGATACACTATTTTGAAGTGCCATTACAGGAGATACAAACTTTGTACATATAAAAAAACCGGTGTAGTCCACATTAGTAACAAAGTTAAAATCTGCAAGACTCATTTCCTTTACACTTCCTGCTTTTAAGACACCTGCATTACTTATAAAAAGATCAATCCCGCCAGCAGCAAGCACTATTGTTTCAACCATTTTTTTGACTGATTCTTCATTGGTAACATCAACTTCCACAGCAATAGCAGTTGTTATCCCTAATGTACTATTGATGTTCTTTGCAAGGGTCTCTGCCCCTTGTAGATTTCTGTCTGCAATAAATACCAGTGACCCTGCATCAGTCAGCTGTCGTACTAGGCCCTCACCGAAACCCTGGGCACCGCCTGTAACTACAGAGATCTTTCCTTTGACAGACCCGGAGAGTGAGCTGCTTTGAACAGCAGTAAGTTTCTTATTGATACTACTGGAATCAAAATCTGAAGTAATTGAAAAACTTCCAACCCCTTCCAGTGCAGCGGTTTTTGGATAAGTACCATGAGCTTTAACATAATCTTCAAATGATGAAACAAGAATATCTTTTACAGCTGAATCTGAAGTTTGAGATTTTACTTTATTTGAAATAAGTAATACATCATCTCCCTGTTTCCTAGAGCTCTCAAACCTTACAATACTTCCATAGCTTCCATTAAAAGATAATCCCCTTAAAAGAGGGGCTATTGTTTTTTCAATTCCCATATTTATAAACCTTTTTTATTAGATTTTCTAATTTATGGGGATTACGTTTATCAATCTCCCGACCTATTTTATTATAAAAAGCAATTCTCTCATGCAGTGAAAGATTAGACATTGGGTTTTTATTACTAAAAAGTGAAAGGGATTCATCCTGGCCAGTGAGTTTCTCATGAGCTATTAACGCCCAAGTAGAATCAATAAGATGTCTGTTTTTTTCTTCCAGTATGGGAGGACAATTAAATATCTGTCTTGACGAGTTTATATCCACCCCGCTTATCTCCATAAAATCATGTTTTCTGCAAAGACTTTGGATTCTATCCAACTGGACTCTGGTATTTCGGGGAGGCATATAAGTAACAGCCTTGAAGCCTATCCTTTTTACCTCCTCCATCAATTCATCCAGGAAAGAATCCTCAAAGGCCTGAGCCTTTTTATCTCCTGTCGGGCTCATCTCTACATCACCAAGATAAGAATATGCAGGAATGGCACCAATGTAATTTGCAAAATCGACTACATCTTTAACAGGAAGACATTCTTCTTCATTAGGTTGAACAAAAAATTCAAGTAAAAAATCACCCTTCATAGTACCAAGAAGATCATACAGGTAATGAGGATTATCTTTATCAGACAAAAATCCTTTAACTGTGTCTGATAGGGAAATATGAAAATTATTCTCAAGAAAATTTACTATTTTTACGCCCTTTCCCAATTTAGTTATAAGTTTCCTGGAAAGAGCAGCAAGAATATGACGCTCGGTTACAGAACCACCAAAAGAATCCATAGATTTATTCAAAACTTCTTTTTCAAAATCAATATTTTCAAGACCATGAACTGAAATAAGTTTATTGAGCTTATCAACTTCCGTTCTGTTTCTAATATTTCGCTCTGTATTAACAGGTTTTAGGAATTTTTCAACTTCTTTAAACTTATCTGAGGGAACTCCCTGAACAGTAATATAGGATATATTTTTTGAGTCAGGATTATTTGTCCTTAACCCTTCAACAGAACTTCCTGTAAAATTAACTCTGATTTCGAATCCAATTGTTGAGGCTATGCCCATTACCCTGCAGGCTTCCAGCATCTCCTCTGCTCCGGATACTGAATCATGATCCATTAACCCAACTGCCTGTAGTCCATCTTTCCATGCGGCAAAAGCTGCTCCGGAAGGTGAATAAGGACTAAAGGAGTAGCTTGTATGAACATGATTATTGACCTCTTCATTAGCTACTCTATTTATTTTCTGTCTCTCAGTTAAACCTGCCACCTGGATTAGAGCAGAATTTCTCTCTGCTCTATCTCCGGTGTTTAGTCTATCTATAATGGATTTATATTCTAAAAGTTCAAACATCCAACACCTACACTCCCAATCTATTTTTTCGGATAAACTCTCCATCAGTCTGAACAGATGTAACCTTATGACCTTCCAGGGGGAGAATAGATTCATGAATTGCATCTATAAACCATTCCTCCTGGGGAAAGAAGAATTTTTCCATCTCTGCAGGTGGTGTTATCCAGTTTCTTGCTCCTACTACGACAGGTGGTGCATCAAGATAATCAAAAGCAAGTCTTCCTATGTGGGAAGCGACAGTGTGGAGAAATGATCCTCTTTCAGAAGCATCAGAAGCAAGTAAAACCTTACCAGTCTTTTTAACTGAATCCACTAATGGTGTATAATTTAGGGGGTTCATAAAACGTAAATCAATTACCTCTGCTTCCAGACCGTACTTTTCTTTAAGGATATCTGCAGTTTTAAGTGCAGGATAAACTGTTGCACCTATTGTTATAATGGTTAGATCTTTTCCAGAACGTCTTACAGCTGGCTCCCCTTCAGGGACTTCATAGTATCCTTCCGGAACTCCGCTCTTTTCAAACATCTCTCCAATACCATACAATTTTTGACTCTCAAAGAAAATAACAGGATCTGTACCGGTCAGAGCAAGATTGAGCATTCCCTTTGCATCGTATGGAGTTGTAGGATACATAACCTTTAACCCTGGGATATGGGCTACCAGAGCAGTCCAGTCCTGGGAGTGCTGAGCGCCATACTTGCTACCTACAGAAACCCGGAGTACCAAAGGCATCTTTAAGACACCTGCACTCATTGACTGCCATTTAGGCATCTGATTAAAGATTTCATCTCCTGCTCGTCCCATAAAATCAGCGTACATAAGTTCAACAACAGCCCGACCGCCGCTCATTGCATAGCCAACAGCACTGCCGACAATGGCACCCTCGGAAATTGGAGAGTTGAATAATCTGTGATAAGGAAGAGCTTCAGTAAGACCTCTGTATACTGCAAAAGCACCGCCCCAGTCACGATTTTCCTCTCCATAGGCTACCATAGTAGGATCTTCATAAAATCGGTCTATAAGTGCTTCAAAAAGAGCATCTCTGAAACTATAGGTTTTTGCCGCTGAATACTCTTTACCATTTTCGTCATAGGCATATCTGTTTCGTCTTGCAATAGCCTTTACCCTGGAATTTTCCTCTTTAGGCATGAGCACTTCTACATCCCTGTCTTCAAGTTTTGGTTTTTTCTCATTGGAAAACATTACAGATTCTATAAATGCACCATTTACTCTAGGAGAGATATCATCGTTTATTGCCAAAGTCATAGTGCTTTTAATCTTGTTAATAACCTTATCTTTTAATTCAGAAACTTCTGACTCTGAAATTACCTTATTCTCGAGAAGGTATTCCCTGTAACTTTCTAAACTGTCATTTTGTTTAAAGTTCTCTACTTCTTCCTTTGACCTGTAAGAAGAAGCATCAGAAGGAGAGTGGCCTGTGAGTCTGTAAGTAATGGTTTCCATAAAAACAGGACCCTTCCCTGCTTCCAGTAACTTTTTCTTACGGGTCATTGCTTCCGCAACTGCCAATGGATTAAATCCATCTACTCTTTCTGCATGCATATTATCTGGATTAACACCTGCACCTACTCTTGCTGCCATTCCGTAACCCATGGTTTCACCGCTGGTTTGTCCACCCATTCCATAAAAATTATTAAATATATTAAGCATAAAAGGAGGTGCACCACCCAGGGATTTATCCCAGAGGGTGTTATACTGATCCATTGAGCTTAGGGCAAGGCCTTCCCAAACAGGTCCGCAGCCAAGGGCGGCATCCCCAATATTTCCAATAACAATTCCAGGTTTACGATTTATTCTTTTAAATAAAGCTGCACCAAGACTTATATCACCGCTTCCACCTACAATTGCATTATTCGGCATAGAACCAAAGGGTGCAAAAAAGGTATGCATAGAACCACCAAGGCCGCTGTTAAAACCAGTCTCCCTGGCAAATATTTCTGCAAGAGCACCATACAATACAAAGTTTTCTGCAAGATCTTTCAACGATGTTCCTGGAGCTTCCTTTTCCACAACACCAAGAAGACGTCCCTTATTAAACTCTTCCATTATTTTCTGAAGGGATTTATCATCTATTTTGGTTACTGCGGAAAAACACTTAGCAAGAATTTCCCCATGACTTCTATGAGAACCGAATATAAGATCGTCCTCAGATAGGTTTACACTCTGGCCGACAGCTGCAGATTCCTGGCCACCGGAAAGATGGGCAGGACCACGATGATTATATTCTATGCCAAGGTAATTACCTTCCTGCTTAATGGCATTCAACATCATCTCAAACTCACGGATAATTAACATATCGTAGTATATTTTTTTTAGACCATCTTTTCCGTAAATTTTTAGTTCATTTTTTATGTCAGAAACATATGTATTCACAGGGATGTCTTTTATCTTTATAACACCAGGTTTTCTAATCTCTACAGGATCTACATTTAAATTTTTGGGCATTTCGCTACTCCTTATTTCAACTTATCTATACTATGGCCCATACTGCATCTCTAATTACCTCAGAAAGGCTCGGATGGGGAAATATAATTTCTTTTATCTCATTAACTCTTAATTCACTTTCAATCATAGCAGCAGCTCCTGCAACAAGCTCAGAACTGATACCACCTATAAGATGCACTCCCAGAAGTATTTCTGTTTCTGCATCGACAACTACCTTACAGCTTCCAACTGCTGTTTTGCTATGTTCAGCAAGAAAACGACCATTGTGCTTCATAAGCACTGAGGCAGTTTTTACATTACGTCCATCAGCAATTGCTTCTGCCTCTGTCATACCGCAACCTGCTGCTTCAGGACTTGTATAGACGGCCCAGGGGATGGCATTATATCTCATTCTGTCCACTTTTCCGCAGATATTATTTACAGCAACTTCTCCCATTCTTGATGCAGAGTGTGCAAGCATCGAAAGGCCTGTAACATCGCCAACAGCATAGATACCTGGAAGATTTGTCTGCATTCTTTCATTTACAACTATTCGTCCCTTATCAATATCCAGTCCAATTTTATCAAGTTCTGTAGTATTAGGTCGTCTGCCAACTGCCATAAGAACAATTTCAGTTTCCAGACTTTCTTCCTTTCCATCAAACAGATAGCTAAGCCTGCTGCCTTCAATTTTAAGTAATTGTGAAGAAAGATGAAAATAAATACCTTTCATATCTCTGCGCATAACACGAGCATGATCCTTATCCATCATAGGAATAATTTCATCCATCATCTCTATCACATCGACTTTTATTCCAAGATTTGAGAAAAGAGAGGCAAACTCCATTCCAATAACACCTCCACCAATAACAGCAAGAGATGCGGGAAGATTCTTCAGTTCAAGGATCTCTCTACTGGTAACAACAGAAGGTCCATCTGCTCCTGGAACAGGAGGAACAAAGGGGGTCGAACCAGTTGAAATAATGATATTTTCCCCCTCATAGATTTTTCCATCTACAGAGACCTTCTTTCCTTCAAGGACTTGTGCTAAACCTTTTAAAACTTCAACTTTATTCTCATTCATTAAAAAGGAAACACCACTACGTTGAATGTCCACTACTTCAGACTTCCAGGCCATGGCTTCTTTCCAGTCAAAGCTAGCATTCTCTGTATGAACACCATAGGGGGCAGAATTTTTTGCCTGTTTAAACAGTTTTGATGAATTAAGGAGTGTCTTTGTAGGAATGCACCCTCTGTTGAGACACACTCCACCAAGATCTTCTTTCTCGATTATTAAAACAGATTTCCCAAGTTTTCCAGCTCTCTCAGCTGCTACATATCCTCCGGGTCCGGCTCCAATTATTATTATATCGTACATATCATGCCCCTACAGTGCCATAAGAATATCGATATCTTTGATATTCTGGCTTAAACTTTGCAGGAATCTTGCAGCAGGAGCTCCATCTGTAGCCTGATGATTAAACGTTAGAGACAGTCCGATAAATGATTCGTGAACTACTTCACCATCCTTCATAATGGGTTTTAGTTGAATATTATTTACTCCAAGGATAGCAACTTCGGGAATATTTAATACTGGAGTAAAGCTTTCAATTCCAAGGCTTCCTAAGTTAGTAACTGTAAAAGTTGCCCCGATGAGTTCATCCGGTAAAATTGTATTTTCATTTATACGATCATATACGTCTCTGTTCCCCCTGGCAAAATCTTTTAAAGAAAGATTCTGAACATTTTTTACAACAGGAACCATTAAGCCCCTTTCTGTATCCACAGCAATTCCAAGGTTAATATTTCCATACTGAATAATTTTATCTCCAAGAAAATGAGCATTTAATTCAGGATAGTTTTTTAGTGTTTTTACTACAGCAAACATTACCAGGTCGTTAACTGATATTCTTTTTAGACCAAGGGAATCAGAACTGTTTTTAAGTCTTTTTCGTAGCTTAAGCAGATTTTCTACATTTGCAGAGCTGTTTAAAGTAAGCTGAGCACT
>JAQIBN010000072.1 GCA_027859095.1 Spirochaetia bacterium
GTGGTAGAGAGTATTCCCTTTTTTTATCGTCTTGTTTCTGGAATTCTTATCTGTCTTTTATTTGAAAATCAATCTGTCAAGTTTGCTATATTTTGGAATCATGTTCGGGCGGTGTACAAAATGCATCAATTGTTTGCCTGTTAGCTTTGTTGATAAGATTTGAATGTGAAGTTTTAGTATTCTTTGCATATTGTGCAAGGGTAACTATTTCTTTTCCTTCCAAATATGCCAGGCGCTTATGATAACTGTTGGTTAGTGCTTTCCCTACGATTTCTTCCATAACATTTGTTTTATTTTCATCATCAAATTCATTAAATGCTTCATAGTATTTTTTACGATCAATAAATTTTATATTGATTGGTACAAATCCCTCACGTATTAATAAGTAATTAAGAATAACACGTCCAATACGACCGTTTCCATCAACAAAAGGGTGTATATTTTCAAAGGTCAAATGAATCTTTGCCATACGTTTAATTATATTTTCATAACTGGATGCGTTATATTCTGACTGCATATTTTCTAATTTTTGTTTTATTTCTTCAGGACCTGGTGCAATATGATTCCCTACACGTACATATTCATTATCCTTCCTAAATCTTCCTGCAATATCATCATGAATATTTGAAATCAACATCTTATGAAGAAATAATATCATATCCAGGGAGAGTTCCTGTTCTTTTGCTCTTTTGTCTGTATATGATACTATCTGTGCAAGATTCTTTGCTTCAAAAATTTCTCTACCGGAGATATATCTATCTAAATCAATTTGAAGAAGTATTTTTTCTGTTTCTTCAAGGGTTAGTGTACTGTTTTCAATTGCATTTGAATTGTAAACCTGTTCTGCTACTTCAGCTTCTGCAATAAGTTTAAGTAAACTATCTTTTCCAGTAGATATCATATAGTATTTTTCACGTAGAGATTTTATTTTTGTGAAAATGTTTAGTACTTTCGCCATGCTTTAATATTGTGGTATTTTCACGGTTTTGTCAACAAAAACGTGAAAAATAGTAAATATAGGTTATCTTTTCACGTTTATAGGTGCAAAAACGTGAATTATATAACGGGAAATTATTTCTGTAGAAAATAAATAAGCTTCAGACAAATAACAAAATCTATTGTATAATTAGCAGTATGAAATCAACTCCAAAAAAAATAAAATTATCCTTAAAAAGTATCTGTCTCCTGCTGATAGTTTTGCTTTTTATTATTTTTCCAATACCATTATTCTCTCAACAGGTTCCTGTTTCTCTGGCCGTGCTGCCTTTTGAGAATATGAATGGTAATCCTGATCAGGATTACCTAAAGGGAATTATTGCCTATATCCTTGTTGAAGACCTTTCCGGGTCTGAGGCTCTTGTGATTGTTGAAAGGGATATAATAGAAACAGTTCTTAAAGAACAACAGCTTCAATTTACAGGCCTTATTGATGAAGCAGGAGCTATTGAAGCAGGGCAGCTCCTGGGAGCGTCTTTTATACTTAAAGGAAGTTATGTTTTTCTGGGTCAGGATATCTTTATCAATATTTCCCTGATTGATGTTGAAACTGGAACCAGCCGTACCTTTTCGGAGCGTGGATATCAGGAAAATACAGTACATGCTTTATCGGAGAAACTGCTAAAGCATATGACGGGTAATAATTTTGAGTTGCAGATTCCTTCAGGAGACAGGACTATCCTTGCATTAGAACAACAGGAGCCAGGTAAAGTTGAACTGTTTTCATATATAATTGATGCACGTGTATTTATAGATGAAGAGTTTGTTGGATACACAACTGGAAATTCAACAGTTCCACTGGTAATGGAGGTTTCTCCGGGTAAACATACTGTTCGAGTTCATCTGGTGAATGATTTCGGGGTTCTTGATCTTCCTGAAGTAACTTTTCATGACTGGAAGGAGCAGTTTAATCTTCTGCCGGGAGACAATATTGTTCTGGAAGACAGAACCAGGCACTTCAATGATCTTATATATGATATAAAACAGATCCTTAGAAAGTCTATACAGGTTGATCTTGGTTCAGGAGAACAGGGTCAGATTGCTCATTCAGTAGATTTTATAGATCGGGAAGGAAAGGAAGTAAAATTGGAAATCTCCTTGAAATTTGAGGAAACAGATACTCCTGAACACGCAGGAAGTGCAGAAGTCTCTTTTTCTTATAATGATAAAAACTATAGTTTTGAATACTTTGTTCCCCATGGAAAGGATATTGATTTTTCAGAAGAAATTGGAAAAATTCGTTTGGATATTGGTCTTGAGTGTAACTCTTCATACAAATATGAACTGGATTACAGTATCTGGCGGACAGATGTCTGGCAGGGGATGTATAGAGATTAATTGCGAGACTCGCAGCAAATCCAGAATGATTTAGTGATATACATTCCTACGATGTCCGACCTTTACAACCCAGATAGTTAGTTCCTTATCCTTAATAGAGTAGAGAATACGATATTCCCCCTGTCTTAGGCGGTATTTTTCCTGATTGGTCAGTTTTTTGCAATCTATCGGACGTGGATCTTTGATTAGTAAATCTATTCGTTCAAGTATTTTTTTTACATGCTTGTTTGGAATAGCTTTAAAATCTTTCCAAACTGATTTTTTAAAGAATATTTTATATTCGGCCATCTTTTTTTAGCTTTTTTACCATTTGTTCGTAACTGATTGTTGGTTCACTTATCCTTTCTTCAAAAAAAGCCAGATCCTCAGCATCTTCACTGAGTGCTTCCCTTACAGCCTCATTTATTATCTCTGACATTGAACTGGATGTTTCAAGAGCTTTCATCCGTAAAGCCTGGTGAAGATCCGGTTCCAGATAGATTGTAGAACGTTTTGAAAGCGTTGACACAATGCTTACTCCCTCTTACTAGATAAGAACATTATAATGTAAAAATGTTATGATGTCTATAAAATTGTATCCTGATTGGGAAAAAAGGAGATAAAATAACAAACTGTTATAAAATTTTATTATTTGTATATTGAAATTGGTTCACATATAGGGAAGAATATGGAAGAAGGAAAGGTAGGTATAATGACAGAAATATATGGGAAGCTATATAAAATTACAGAACAAATAATTTTTATTTTGATACTTGTTTTAGTTCCTTCATTTATGTATGGACAGGTAGTTTTAACTAATCCGGGGATTCCTGAAAAAGAGACTATTATTTATACCCAGGATACTGAAGGTAAACTGGAAACTGTTAAATCTGTTATAGAATATAAAAGTCTTGATAATAAGTCATGGCTGGAATATCGATTTTATTCCAATGAAAGGGATGTGTTTGTAAAACTTGATGAAAATAATCTTAATGCCTTTTATTCTGAGGTATGGGATAGGCCGGGGAATAGTTCTTTTCATTCAATTATAGAGGTTTTGGCTAATGGGAAACAGGCTGAAAAAGATGAACTCCCTATTATTGATATGGATGGTTTTATAGTAGGCCTTAGAGGCTTTACCTGGAAGAAAAATGCAAGTGCAAGGATTGTTTTTATGAATAGATCCGGTGGCTTTTCTCCAGAAATTAAGATTAAAGGAAATGAAACTATTCATATTGATGATCAATCATATGAGTGCTGGAAAGTTCAGGTTGGAATGAAGGGAGTACTGGGTGCTGTTTTTCCAAAGTCATACTTTTGGTATTCGGTTGAATCTCCTCACTATCTTGTTCGTGCCGAGGCAGCCGGTATGCCTGGAAGTCCTAAAATAATACTGGAGATTCAGTCTTACTCAGTAAAATAGCTGCTATAGACGAGAAATAAATTTAAGCAGAATAATAGTAATTTACCAGGAGATATCTAAATGCTGCACTAAAATATGGCTTATTTAAATTATGTGTTATACTCATAAAAAAGAGAGATATGGAGATAAAAATAATGCAAAGATCCTATCTATATACATTCATACTTTTGATATTTTTTTCATTATTGGTTTTCTCCTGTTCTACCGTACAGTTGGGGACTGAATCACATCTAGTCGAGGATGATGCTTTCGGTCTTGCACATGCGGGGGAAAAAATAGAAGATTATCCTTTTATTAAGCAGATGGGAGCCCGATGGATTCGGCAAACCTTCCGGTGGGACAATATAAATCCTGAACCCGGAGTATGGAGTTTTGATCGATTTGATTCCTTGATGGATCTGGCCGACCAGAACGATGTTAAAGTCATAGCTGTATTAGCCTATGATGTTGGATGGATTCATCCAAATGGAATAGCCCATCGTGATATTTCTCCTGAACTTAGTCCATACTATTTAGAGTATGTTCGAAAAGTAGTTGAACGATATCGTGACAGAGTAGATGCCTGGGAGATATGGAATGAACCTAATGTAGTCTACTGGAAAGGGGCAAACAAAGATTTTTATACCCTTGCTACACAAACCGGAAAGCTTATAAAAGAATTGGATAAAGATACACCATTGCTGGTTGGATCAACATTTCGTGTTGATACTAGTTTTATTAAAGGGCTATATAAGTATGGTGTATTTGAGTATGCAGATGCTCTTTCAATACATCCATATACGGTATCGCCAAATGGTGTTTCCAGACAGATCATAAAGGCAAAAGATCTTCTTGAGGAACTGGAGCTAGATAAAGAACTATGGATAACGGAGATTGGATTTCCTACCCGTGGTTTATATCCCACAAAAGTAAAAGAGAATAGGTTTTCTGATTATGTGATCAAGACACTGAGTGCTGCAACTTCACATGGGATCAAGGTAACTGTTTGGTTTAAAAACTACGATACAAAAAGTAATGAAACCTCAAAAACAGTAATTGATTCCGGATATTTCTTTGGCCTTGGTTATAAGGACAGAACCTTGAAAGACGGTGGCAGAGCCTTTTCCAACTTTTCAGAAAATGTAAGAGGTATGTTATATGATCCTTCGATTATTAACATTGATGGCTCTTTGACAAGTTATGTAGTTTCTGCTTCCTATCGGGATTCTCAAATTACAAATGCGTTTATTGTTTTATGGGGTAATAGAGGTTTGGATCGGAATATCAATGTCTTTGCTTCAAACGGGACAGTTAGGGAAATTGACTCTGTTTCCGGTGAAATTGGTGAATCACTGCCGGAATGGAATGGATTACTTACAGACAAACCAGTCCTACTTAGGTTTGAAGGAATTAGTGATGGGGCAATTTATATAAAACCTTTAAATTAAAATTAATTGCAGCATCTGGAAATGGCTAATAAATGAGACTTAATCAAGTTAATGAATAGTTTGAGTTATGGAATATATCATATTTTCCGGCAGGAGTTATTATGAAATTTAAGTATTTTCTTTCTATTGCTGCAGCTTCAATAATTCTTTTAGGTTGCAATCCTGAAAAACTGGCTTTTATTCCACCTGATGGAACAATCCTGGCTTTTGGGGACAGTCTGACAATCGGTAAGGGAGTTGATTTCTCTGCCAGTTACCCGGAAGTTTTATCAGATTTATCCGGTAGAAATGTAGTTAATGCTGGAATTACAGGAGAAGAAACTTCAGCCGGTCTTTTACGTTTCCCCAAAATACTTAAAGAAACAAATCCTGATTTAGTTATACTTCTTGAGGGTGGGAATGATATTCTTCGTGACAGGGATTTAACTCTAGTAAAATACAACCTTTCAAATATGATAGATTTTGCTCATAGTTTGAATATTCCTGTCGTTCTGGTCGGTGTTCCAGATAAGAGTATGACTGTCAATTCGGCAGATATATATATGGAACTTGCAGAAGAGTACAATATTGTGCTGGAGGAAAATATTATTAAAAAACTGCTTGTTGATCCAGAATATAAATCAGATGAGCATCACTTTAATAAAGAAGGATATAGGATTCTGGCTGAGACTTTATACCGGCTATTAAATGAAAATGGTGCGCTTTAAGGAACAGGATTATCGTAATCTCTTATTATCTGTCCATCTACAGATATTTGAATAACAAAATGTTATAAAAATTTATTTCCTATATATGGTAATTGGTAATCATTTAACTAAAGTGATAAAATAAAAACTAAAAGAGCGATATAAGGTAGGTATAATGTTTAAAAGAAATCGGATAAAGAGAATCTTAGATATCAAAGTTGAAAGGCTATTATTAATTCTAATATTTATTGTAGTTCCCTCAATTATGTATGGGCAGGCTGATCTGACAAATCCCGGGATTCCTGAAAAAGAGACAATTATTTATACTCAGGATACAGAAGGAAAGTTGGAAACTGTTAAATCGACCTTTGAATATAAAAGTAGTGGGAATAAATCATGGCTGGAATATAGATTTTATTCTATTGAAAGAGATGTTTTTGTAAAGCTTGATAATAGTAATCTTCATACCTTTTATTCTGAAGTATGGGATAGACCAGATAATAGTTCTTTTCATAATATATCTGAGGTCATTGTAAATAGGAGACAGGCGGGTAAGGATGAACTTCTTGTTTCCGGTATGGATGAGTTTATAGTAGGCATGAGAGGTTTTCCATGGAAGAAAAATGCCAATGCTAGAATTGTTTTTCTAAACCGTTCCGGTGGTTTTTCTCCGGAAATTAAGATTAAAGGAAATGAAACTATTCATATTGATGATCAATCATATGAGTGTTGGAAAGTTCAGGTTGGAATGAAAGGAGTATTGGGTGCTGTCTTTCCAAAGTCATACTTTTGGTATTCAGTTGAATCTCCTCACTATCTTGTTCGTTCAGAGGCAGCCGGTCTACCTGGCAGTCCTAAAATTATACTGGAGATTCAGTCTTACGCAGTAAATTAAAAACGGGCTAAAATTTATTATGAAGAGAGCTGTATTAGTTGTATTATTTTTTTTATCTGTAATATCTGCTTTTTCTAAGGATGAAGACAATCAATCTTATGGGTTTGTAATCCAGGAGCAGAATTTTACAGGTTTAAAAACACTGCTATTTGTAGAAGCCGGTTTTACTTCACTGTATGGACTTACGGGAGGTATTAGATATAGAGATATGGAGATACTGCCGGATGATTTATTTTTACGTACAGGTGGGTTATTAACCAATAAAAGTGATGAATCTTATATTCATACATCCGGGAATTTGAGCATAGAGAAAAATTTTGACAAACTAAAACTACAGCCATTTTTATAATATGATAGTTTTCAGGTTGACACTTCAGACAATAATCAATTCATAAGAAATCTTGTTACTGTTACATATAATGATGTTCATAATATTTCTGCAATTAAAACAGGGACAAGTCTATACCTGTCTGTTACCAGAGGCTGGGATTTTGAGAGATCATCCATATTCTTAATTTCTAATTTCAGGATGAATTATAATAAAGAGATATTTAGAGACCTCTATTTAGCAGTATTGTTTAGTTCTCAACACTTTGATTCTCCAACACTGTTAGAGCAATATTGGGGTGGTTTGGATAATTCCAGAACACTTATACCTGTTTTATGTGATCAGTACATGGGGGGCTCAATCATTTTGGAGTATATTTTTCTTGGTTTTTATCGGGGTGACATCTCCTTTCTTATTCTATATGAACTGGGAGGATATCAGCATGATAATGAAGACTGGAATGAGTATACGGGTCCAGGGGCAGGCCTGCGACTCTATTTTAAGAAAATCAACAGATCTTCTGTAGGCCTTGATTTGGCATATAATAGTTTAAATAATGAATTCCTGTTTACTTTAACAATGGGAATAAGGAGATAAAATGAAACTTATGACAATGTGTTATAACTCTAATTACTTTTTTTTGGTAAATAAAATCATATTAGTATTATCTGCAATTATTATTATGTTGATTTCAGGCTGTGCTACAGAACCTAGAATTGCTCTGGATAATTCTTCAGATTATCGTATTGAACAGGAGTTTATCAAAGAATTTGGAATACAATTTTCCAGTGCATCATCATTACCAGAGCTTTATTTTTATGGAGAAGAAGTAAAAAATGGGATGCTTGGTCTTATTGATAAAGCAGAGAATTATATAATTATTAATACATTTTTAATTTTAAATGATTCTTCTGGTAATATTATTCTGGAGGCTCTCAGAAAAAAACATAATAGTGGTGTCGCTGTCTATGTTATGGCAGATTCCTCAAGCCGTTTTCTGGAAGGGGAATCAGGGTTTAGTTATATGGACAGGAATTTGATCCCATTTGCAGAGTATAATGCAATAAGGCCATGGAAGCTGTTCCCCCCCATAAACTTTATAAAACTCAGATTCAGAGATCATAGAAAATACTGGATTGTAGATGGAAAGTATGTACTTCTCGGAGGATCCAATATAATGAACTCATCTCTTCAGTCACAGGATACAGGAGGGCACACAGACGGAATGGCTCTGATTGAGTCTCCCGAAGTGGCAGAGCAGCTGATCTTTTCCTTTATAAATAACTGGAACGAATATTCCTCTTCAGATATCAGAAGTGCAGATTTTAATATCCCGGAAACCGCGCAGATGGATACAACTGTTGTTCTTTTTAATCAGGAAGTTAAAGATAAGAAGCCTGTCATAGAGTTTATGGTAAATAGACTCTTTGCTGCTGCTGAGAAGGAAGTGTGGATAATCCAGCCTTATACATTTATAAATGATAAGATTATATTTTATGTAGAAGAAATGGAAAAAAGAGGGATTGAGGTCAATATAGTTCTTTCCAGAGTAGCGAATCATGAGAAATATCATTATGCATCTTTTTACGGGATCAAGGATCTCATTGATGTGGGAGCCGATGTTTGGATATATGATTACAAGGAATCACCCCTTCACTTTAAAGCATATATTATTGATGATAGGTTCTTTTCGATTGGTTCATCCAACTTTAATAAAAGATCGATGGAGCTTTCTGCTGAAGTGAATATTCTTTTTTCTGACAGAAAATCCTTTGATATACTTTACAGGAGTCTTGATGAAATAAAAAGAAACCTTCGAAAGGTTACAAGCGAAGAAGCCATGGAATATAGAAGTCTGGAATATAAAAGATGGCACCTGATTATGCAGAATGCGGGTTAAAAAATAACAAACTGTTATATTTCTTTATTTCCTGTATATGGTCTTAGATTTGTAAGTGGTGTACCTTTATCATCATAATAGTATTAATTTACAGGAGGAATTACATGACAGTAATTTCATTAAAAGATGTACATAAAAAGTATCCTCTGGGTAAGACAGAGGTTCATGCCGTAAAAGGTGTTTCCTTTGATATCGAATCCGGGGACTTTATCTCTATTGCCGGGCCTTCTGGATCCGGAAAATCAACTATTCTTAACATGATAGGATGTATAGATACACCAAGTGAAGGAATAGTGACGATTAATGAGACCAATACCAGTGACCTGAAGGATAAAGAGATAACAAACCTAAGACATGATGTTCTTGGATTTATTTTTCAGAATTTTAATCTTATACCGGTATTAAATGTATTTGAAAATATTGAGTTTCCTATGCTACTGGGAAAAAATCCCTTACCAAAGGCAGAACGGGAAGTATGGATTTCCCAGCTCATGGAAGAGGTTGGTCTTGGTGACTGGAAAACTCATAAGCCAAACGAACTTTCCGGTGGGCAGAGACAGAGAGTGGCAATTGCAAGAGCCCTGGTAACAAAACCACAGATTGTCCTTGCAGATGAACCTACAGCAAATCTGGATTCTGAAACTGGTTCAAGTATTATTGAGTTGATGAAAAAGATGAATAATGATTATGGTACAACATTTATTTTTTCCACCCATGATCAAACCATTGTTGATATTGCAGATCATGTAATTCAGCTTAAAGATGGAAAAATTGTAGAAAATAGACGGAGGTAGGCATGAATGGATTAATTTTTAAAATTGCCTATAGGAACCTTAAAGAGCATAAAACAAAAACTCTTATAATAGGGACTCTTATGGCTCTGGCTATTATGATTTTAGTTGTAGGAAACTCCTTCATGGAGACTGCAGCCAGTGGTATAGAAAAAACCTATATTCAAAATTTTACTGGTGATGTTGTCATAACTTCATCAGAAATGGAAAATGCATCATTATTTATGGATGGTTCTATGAACAATAGGGATGAGTTAATTCCTGTTATTCCTTCTTCTGTGGAAATTCAGGATTACCTTAATTCCCTGAATACTATTACAGCTATAAATCCTCAAATTGGAGGAGCTGCTCTTCTTAAACATAAAGAAGATGGTACCGGGTTTGCCATGCTTTTTGGTGTTGATCCTGAAATGTATGAAGAAACATTTCAGAATAATATAAATATCACATATGGAACTTTTCTAAATCCCGGAGAAGAGGGAATTGTTTTATCAGAAGCAGCTGTAAGGATGATTAAAGATACCAGTGGTGAAATTGTAAAGCCTGGTGATTCAGTACTTCTAACTGGTATGAACAGTGTCACTGGAACAAAAATCAGAGAAGTAACAGTCCGTGGAACTTTTGAATTTGTAAATGAGTCTCCTCAGCTGGAAATGATCTCCTTTATTGATTTGAATAATATTAGAATTATAAATGGTATGCTTGCCTATACTGAGGTTGCTGCGAATTTAAGTGATTCAGAGCAGTCTCTTTTAGGTGAGTTGGATGAAGACTCTCTTTTTGGTTCGGATGATGCCGGATTGTTTGGGGGGGATCTTTTTTCAGAAGATATAGTTGTATTAGCTGATGATTTAGAATCTGATTATTTTGACATTCTTGGGGATACTTCCGAAAGGGATAAATATAGTCAGACTGATCCGGATGCATGGCATTATATGGTTGTTAAACTGGATGACAGTGTTAATGAAAAAAGATTTATTAAAAATTTAAATAACTGGTTTTTAGAAAATAGTATTGATGCCAAAGCTTCAGGATGGCTGGCAGGGGCTGGAACAATTGCAAAGATGTCAAACACACTCTCCATTGTTTTTAATTTTCTAGTTTTGATTGTTGCTATAGTTGCAGTAATTATAATTATGAATACCCTGGTTATTTCAGTAAATGAACGTATAGGAGAGATAGGGACTATGAGAGCCATTGGTGCAGAAAAATCATTTGTAAGAAGTATGATAACACTGGAGACCCTGATGATTTCTGTAATTTTTGGAATTATTGGAGCAGTTTTAGGAATGATAATTACGGCTTTGATAGGATCAATTGGTTATGAAGCTCCGAACACATTTCTTCAGGTTATTCTGGGTGGACCAGTCTTATATCCTGTTATTTCTGTTCAGGCTGTTGTTATATCTCTTGTCACTGTAGCACTAGTCGGGGTAGTTGCAAGCCTCTACCCTGTTTCAATAGCTCTTAAAATTAGCCCAGTCAAAGCAATGGGAGAAAACTAATGAATATATCAAAAATATCAATGAGAAATATTACCCGTCAGAAAAAGAGAAGTTTTCTTCTTGGAGGCGCCATAGCATTCGGGGTTTTTATAATAATTACAATTGGCAGCTTTACTGCAGGAATGACAGAAACCCTTAAAGAGAACTTTACTTCTATTATGGGTGGACATATTTACATACTAGGTACAGAAACTCTGGATAGTGGAAGAATTGTTCAGGTTATTGGTGATACAGCAGATTTGGAAAGAGCAATAGATACAGTAGATGATTTAGTTAAAGAGTATCATGTAAGATCCCAGGTTAGAATGGGGGAGATTATCTTTGGTTCAAAGAGTACAACTCTACAGGTTTCAGGTATTGACTGGAACAAGGAACAGCTTCTAAAAGATACGCTAACAATTGCAGATGGTTCTCTGGAAAATATAGAAAAAGCCGGTTCTTTGATTATACCCGAAAAAGTTGCAGATAAGCTGGGTGTTATACCAGGTGAAACTGTACTTATCCGTATGGATACTGTAACAGGTCAGAAAAATGTTGGTGAATTTACTGTAGCAGCAATTGTTCAGGAACAGGACAGCTTTTCATTTATCAGTGCCGGTTATACTGAAATGGGGTATCTTAACGATTTGATTGGTCTGGAATCAGATGAATATCAGTATTTAAACCTGCATCTTAAAGATATAGCACAAATGGACATAGTAGCAGAGAAACTTGTTACTGAACTTGAAAAGACTTCTCTGGTGGATGCCGGGGATGATGAGGATGAAGACGGGGAAGAGGATCAACGACATGGTATGATGTTCGGTGGTGGAATGACCAGTGCCTCAGATGAACCCTGGGATGGAACAAAATTCAGTATTACTAATCTTAATGATATAATGGAACCGGTGCTTCAGCTTGTAAACATTCTTAATATTGTTTCACTGGCACTGTTTGTTATTCTTATGATTATTACCATGGTGGGACTTATAAATACATTCAGAATGGTGCTCATAGAACGTACTAAGGAAATAGGTACAATGCGAGCAATTGGTATGCACAGAGGAAGTGTCAGAAGTATCTTTTTACTGGAAGCACTGTATCTGGCTCTTTTTGGAGCAGCAGGAGGAATCATTTTATCCTTTGCAACTACAATAATTACAGGGTTAATTAGATTTACTGCAGATTCTGCTCTGGGACTTTTCCTGCACAGCGGAAGACTTCAGTTTATAACAACCCCGGTCAGTGTTCTACAAGTAGTTTTTCTGCTTGCAGTGATGACACTAATTGCAGTTTATCTGCCTGCAAAAAAAGCAGCAAAATTGAAAGTAGTGGATGCATTACGCGCCCAATATTAGAAAATAAAAACAGATGTTGAATTGTAACATCTATTGATTGATACGTAGGGGTGTCGATTTATCGCGCCCAACAAATCGCATCCAATTTTAAAGGAGAACAAAATGAAAAAAGCAATAACAATATTTTTGGTTTTATTAATCGTCAGCCTGTCTACGGTCAGTGCCATTAGCCTGGATGATGCAAACACTATTCTGGATACAGTAGATACATCCCGTAATTTTACAGGAACAGATTTTTCAGCAGTAATGACAATGATCTCAGAAGACCCTGATACAGGGATAGAAAAGAAAAAGGTACAGCAGTTTAGAAGAGATGATTCAGATATGTTTCTAATGCTTTTTATTGAACCTGCTGCAGAAAAAGGGCAGGGTTATCTAATGATTGATGAGAATCTCTGGTTTTATGACCCCCAGAGCAGAAAATTCAACCACACTTCTATGAAGGAGAGTTTTGGCGGTACAGATGCAAAAAATTCTGACTTTGGTGCTTCTTCCCTTGGTGATGATTACAAAGTCCTTACTGTAGAAGAGGGGAAGCTTGGACGGTTTGACGTATATATTATGGATCTGGAAGGAACAAACTCTGAAGTAACTTATCCAACAGTAAAAATATGGATTACAAAAGACACAAATCTTATGCTGAAGTCTGAAGACTACAGTGCAACAGGGCGACTTATGCGTACTTCTCTGTTCCCTTCCTATGCAAAGGTTGGGGATAAATTCCTTGCCACAAAAATGATTTTTAATGATGAACTTATTGATGGAAAAAAAACTCAGATTACTATAACAGATATTTCATCAAAGGATCTGCCGGATTCGATTTTTACAAAGTCTTATGTTGAACGTGTAAACCGTTAGGGGAGAGAATTTATAATGAACAAAAAAGAATTAAAAATAAAACATAGAGGGGCCAATGAAAAATTATTAATATTGGTTTTAGGTATATTTCTTCTTGTAAGTGGTATTGCTTTTGGACAGGAGATTGTTACTGATGAAGATGATTTGTTTGGATCAGAATCCAGCTCTGAGATTGCTTCTGATGAGGATAGCCTTTTTGGAAGTGATGAAGATGATATGTTTTCAGATAATTCTGAATTAATTGAAGAGGTTTCAGAGGATCTTATGAAAGATTTGAGTAGTATTCTGCTTACTTCAGACTCCGGTGTAGAGCTTGGAGGAAGTTATTTTTTTGATGTAACAGCAGGAATGGGAGGGATTGATCCTGATAATATTTCAGGTAGTGATCTTACAGAGAGCTTATCTCTGGATCTTGGAGCAACCCTTTTTCTGGATGCCAGACCTGATGAGGATTCACGGGTCTTTGCAAAGGCTGTTATAGAATCTCCTTTTTATACTATAAAACAAGAGAGGTTTTTTGAAGATATAGTAAGTATTAATGAACTCTTTGCAGATTTCAACTGGGATAATCATGTGTTTTTTCGTGCTGGTAAACAGACAGTTAACTGGGGGGTAGGTTACTTTTTCAGCCCTGCAGATTTGCTTTCTTTAAGCAGAATAGATCCTGAATCTCCAGATGCTGAATTAGATGGTCCTATTGCTGTAAAGGTTAATTATCCTTCCATGATAAATAATTACTATCTATATACAGTTGTCCCTGCAGAAGTGACGAGTTTTGCAGATGTTTCAATTGCTCCAATGGCAGAATTTGTAATCGGGAACAGTGAAATATCCTTAGGTGCCTATTATCAGTATGACAAGGCTCCTGCAGCTATGACAACAATTACTTCTGCTCTTGGGGATGTTTCAGTTTATGGCGAGGGTTACATTTCTTATGGTTCTGATAAAATATTTGTGGATGACATTGGTACTTCAACTACCACTTATGATGACATATTCTTTCTTAAAGGTACCGTAGGTGCTGCATATTCCTGGAGTGATGATCTTTCTAATTATAATCTAAGTTTTTCCGGCCAATATTACTTTAATGGAGAAGGCTATGAAGATCAGGATCTATTAAAAACACTTTTGGCAGAATCCCTTTTTCCCTTAGTTCTGATAGAATCAGGCCGGCATTACGGAGCAGCAAGTGCAAGCTGGAGAGAGATGTGGGGCAGCGATTTCTCTCTTTCATTATTTTATATAGAGAACTTTTCCAGTTTTTCGGGTATGATTAAACCATCCCTCTCCTGGAGTGGTCTGGATAATATAGATATTTCATTAAGTGCTTCCAGGATGTTTGGAGATACTGGTGAAGAATATTCCATGTTTGGAAACACAGCTGCTGTTAGCCTTGGAGTTTCTATAGGGGGAACAAGCTTCTAATATGAATGGTCGGGTATTAATTATAGAGGATGAGCTTGAACTGGGAGAACTGGTTCAACTCTACCTCTCCAAAGATGGAATAGACTCAGATATTGCTTCTACTGCAGAAGCAGGATTTGGACTTATGGCTAATAATGCATATGACCTGATTACTTTGGATATAAATCTTCCCGGAATGGATGGGTTTGAGTTCTTACAAAAGTTAAGACAAAACTCAAATATACCTGTAATTATTCTGTCTGCCAGAGAAGGGGATGAAGATATAGTTCTGGGTCTTGGATTGGGGGCGGATGAGTTTGTAAATAAACCTTTTGCGCCAAAGGTTCTTGTCGCAAGAATAAGAGCCATATTGAGAAGATACAGAACTGATCAGGATGACCATAATACTGGAAATATTATTTTTGGAGCCTATAGTCTTTCGGCCGAAGGATATTCACTGGAAAAAGATGGGAGTCGAATTGTTTTGTCCACCAAGGAATTTGAAGTTCTCAGGTTCCTGGTTCAACATCCTGGGACTTCATTCTCTCCTGATGATATATATCAGGCAGTTTGGGGTCAGGAGTATGGTGATGTTACGTCTGTTGCTGTCTATATTCAACGAATTAGGCGTAAGATTGAGGATAATCCAACTATACCGGAATTTATAGTTACCATGCACGGTCGGGGGTATCTTTTTGATAAGGGGAAGATAAATAATGAATCTTAAAGTTCGTTTTCTTCTTCTAATTATTGGAACATTTTTTATTCCCAATATATTAATTATGATGATTGTTTATTTTTCTTTTGGCAGTGTTGACAACATGAAAACCACTCATAAACATTTTATGGAATATTATCAGTTATCTGAGGAACTCAAAACAAGTGTTTTTAAAGATGAATTTAAAGAATTTATTGACAGTCTACCGGATTATATGAATCCCCGACTGATGAATCCTGGTGAAATCCCTTCTGCTGCTATCTTTGAAAATCTTATCGCTGAAAATTTGGAACCCGACAGAAGAAGAAGTACTCTGGAAGCAATGACAGTTATCTATAATGATGGATCTGCAGGAGTTTTGATTGTAAATCGCCCCTTTGTCGATAAATATTCTGCTTTTCGTAATACTCCTTTTCCTTATATTTTTCCCCTTGTCCTTATTTCTGTTATGACTATCTTATCCCTTTTGATAATAAGGTCTATAAACAGTTCTTTAAAAAGAATCGAAGAAGCAACAAGGAGAGTTGCAGAGGGAGATTTTGAATTTGAGTTAACAGCCAGGGGTCATGATTCTATATCATCCCTGACCCGCTCTTTTGATATTATGCGTAGAAAGGTTAAGGATGAATATGAAAGAAGAGCCAGATTCTTTATGGGTGTTTCCCACGATTTAAAGACCCCACTGGCTTCCATAAGTGGTTATGCAGATGCTGTGCTCGAGGGGTATGCAGAAGATAAGGAAGCTTTAAACAAGTATATGGAGATAATTAAGGATAAATCTAATATCTTAGTAGATAGGGTTTCTCATCTTATACATTTTGTTAAACTTGAAACAGGAGACTGGAAGACGACACTTGAGTTAGTAGATCTTAAACAATTTTTTACGGAAATAGTTAATTCCTTTTCAATAGAAGCTGGTATTTACAATTATGAGTTTATTTCCAGGATTGAATTGGATAATAAAGTTTTTATAGAAATGGATACAGGTTTAGTAACCAGAAGTTTGGAAAACCTTATGCATAATGCATTTAGATATTCTTATGCAGGTTCCATAATTCAGATGACTATTGCTATGGAGGGTGGGCATGTTGTTGTTCGTATCAGGAATGCAGGAGATGGTATAAGCGAAGCAGACCTTCCTTTCATATTCGAACCTTTCTTCCGCGGGAGTCATGGACGCAATGAGGAGGGTTTTGGGCTTGGACTGGCAAATGTAGCAGCCATTATCAAATCCCATGGATGGAATATTTCAGTTGTATCAGTAAAAAACGGAGAGACTGAATTTACCATAAAAATCATTCTATAGGTTCAAGGATAGATTGATTCAGGGATTTCCCAGGATTTTCAATTTTGTCTCCTAAGTTTTAATTCTCTCATTTCAGGAAGAGGGTTTATCTTCGCTTAAGTATCGGGCAACTTCCTGTGATGAGGCGGCAAGTGGACCGCTGGCAAGTATCGGAGGTGATTCGATTTTTTCTGCATTTAGCATTTCTGCCAGCCGCTGCAGGGAGGACAGTATCATGGATTTTTCCCAGTCAGCCAATTCTTCAAAGCGGCTGGAAAATTCTTCCTGAAACATCGAGGGATTGGAATCCAGGATCGTCTTTGCTTTATCATTTAATATTATATTTACCTTTCGTTTATCTGAATGATTTCTTTGCCTTTTCGCAAAACCCTGTTGTTCCAGTCTGTCAAGAATGCTGGTGACAGTTGCCTGGGAAAGGCTTACCTGCCTGGAAATTTCTGAGAGTTTTTTCTCTGGAGATTTGTATATTTCCTTGAGAATAATTAACTGGGGTCCTGTTAATCCATAGCGCTTTGATAGCTGTTTTGATTGAAGGTCAATTGCCCTGATAATTTGTCTTATAGTCGAAACAACTGTATCATATGAATCCTGTTGGTTCATTTCTGCCTCTTTTAACACTTCGATGAGTTAAAATAGCATTGAACATCATGCTTTGTAAAGAAGGGAAAAATTTATAATACTAAATATTAGAATAATAATAAAATGCCTTATATTAGGGTAAAAAGTAGTAATAGATTGACAACAACAAATTAAGAAATATTAATTTTATGTCCTGACATATGGGTCTACTATAATATTTTGCTATTGATTTTTGGATCTGTTGATAGCATTTGACCAGGAATTAAAAAAAGAGACAGTAATTACAATAAAAAATCCGATAATTAATAAATGAAAAAAGAAATTTACTCTTATGATGATATTCCATTTATACCGGATTTTGGAACTATTTTTAATTATGATTATTATTATAAACCCCCTCCGGACTGGTATATAATAATTACAGATATAATCAATTCTACCACAGCTATACTTGAAGGTAGGTATAAAGATGTAAATACTGCAGGAAGTCTTGTTGCTATGGCAATTTCCAATGTAAAAAAAGATATGAACTTCCCATTTATTTTTGGTGGGGATGGTATGACTTTTCTAATTCCTGGAGATATTCTTGATGATGTTAATGATGTCCTTGTGGATACCAGAAAACTTGTTGAAGAACTCTTTGATTTGAAACTAAGGTTAGGAGTGGTTCCGGTTTCAACTATTTATAGAAAGGGTTTTAAGCTTTTTGTGGCAAAATTGAAGGTGTCAGATAGGTATACACAAGCTATTATTAGTGGAAAGGGTATTGATTTAGCAGAAAAGCTTATAAAAAATGATGATTTATATAATCCTTTTAGACTTAGATTAGATATTACTCCACAAAATAAAGCAGATTTTACAGGATTTACTTGCAGGTGGAAAGATATTCCAAGTACAAGAGGAGAAACTATATCTTTTATTATCAAAATTAGAGATGAGTATGATAGAAAAACTTCGCTTGTTTTTAATAAAATTCTAAAGAGTATAGATGATATTTTTGGGCATGAATCAGATTACCATCCTTTAACAGAAAGCAATCAATCCAGTTCTGTTTCCCAGGCGTATCGTGAAGCAAGAATATTTTCGAAGAAAAAAGATGGTTTATTATATTTAATTAATAAATTTAGAGTAAGTATGGAAACTCTGCTTGTAAAACTAATTGTTTCTCTTAGACTTCCCATAAAAATAATGAATAAGAAAATGAAGAATGTAAAAACAGATAATATAATTAATTCTGATTTTAGGAAGTTTGATGGATCTCTTAAAATGGTTATTTCCTGTACAGGTTCGCAAAGAAGAGAATTTGAAAAATTTCTGGGTAAACTATATAGGAATGGTGAAATAAACTATGGTTTACATGTCTCTGATCGTGCTCTCCTTACCTGTCTTATTCACAGAGGTACTGGAGAAGAGGTTCATTTTGTAGACTCTGCAGATGGGGGTTATGCTCTTGCCTCACGCAAGCTTAAGGAACAAATTGTTTCAGGTTAATGATGTAGTAGAGAACAGGCATACCTGTTCCTTACAGGTTACAGGATTTGACCTAAGAAAAGTTTTGTTCTATCGTGAGTTGGATTTGTAAAAAAGTGTTCAGGGGTTCCAACTTCTACTATTTTACCAAAATCCATAATAATAACTCTATCTGCAACTTCTCTTGCGAATCCCATTTCGTGAGTCACAACAACCATAGTCATTCCCTCTTTTGCAAGAGTTTTCATTACATCAAGAACTTCACCAATCATTTCAGGATCAAGTGCAGAAGTAGGCTCATCAAAAAGCATTACTTTAGGGTTCATTGCTAAAGATCTTGCAATGGCCACTCGCTGCATCTGTCCTCCAGAAAGATTTTCCGGGTATGCATTTGCTTTGTCAGATATTCCAACTTTTTCAAGTAATGCTCTGGCAGTTTTTTCGGATTCTTTTTTGGATCTTTTTCTTACCTTTTCCTGGGCTATTGTTACATTCTGTAGTACTGTTTTATGAGGGTAAAGGTTAAAGGATTGAAATACCATACCAACTTCTTCTCTTATTTTATTGATATTTGTTTTTTTGTGCCTAACTTCTATACCATCAATAACTATTTGTCCTGAATCGACTTCTTCCAGACAATTAAGAGATCTCAGGAATGTGCTTTTCCCAGAACCTGAAGGTCCAATTACGACTACCACTTCACCTTCTACAACCTCTGCAGAAACATCTACCAATGCATGTACATCATGAGGTGTATGAAAAGTTTTATATAAATGTTCTACTTTTATCATTTTACTTTTGCCCTTTGTTCAAGATATTTTACAAACATAGAGAGTGGAAAAGTTAATACCAGATAAAGAACTGCAAGTATTAAGAAGAATTCAAATGTCATCATTGTACTTGCTACAATTTCTCTACTTGCCTTTGTTAACTCACGTAAGGCAATAATACCCAGAAGTGAGGAGTCTTTAATAAGGCTTATAAACTGTCCGGTAAGTGCAGGCATTGCAACTTTTAATGCCTGAGGCAAAATAATATAGATCATTGCCTGAATGTAGGTCATTCCGCTGGATCTTGCTGCTTCCATTTGTCCTTTCGGAACCGATTCTATTCCTCCACGAACTATTTCGGTAACATAAGCACCTGCAAAAATACTTAAGGATATTATTCCCCATCCAACTGGAGAGATAGGGTTCATTCCCATCTTTGCCAGATTATCATTTACAAGAGTTCCTATTACAAAATACCAGATAAGGATTTGAACAAGAAGAGGTGATCCTCTTATTATCTCTACATATATCGCAGAAAGCCACCTTGGTCCAGGGTTTTTAGAAACCCTTGCAAGTCCTCCAAATAAACCAATAATTATTCCACAAATGGAAGAATACAGGCTTATCAAAAGGGTTAGACCAAGACCTTCAAGAAGTATACCGGGTTTGAATTTTTTTGATTCAGCAATTATGGTCCCAGGAGACACAAAGTCTCCTCTTTTTAACAAGAGATCTTGTTCTTCAACTTTAAATATTTCTATTCCGTAATCTGATTTTACTTCAATTATTGCAATATTGTCTTCGATAGTGATCGTCTTTATTTCACCTTTTGTGTCCGATTTAACTACCTGGTGAGTAAAAAATCTTGTTGGTACTCTATTCCATTGCCAGACATAATCTATTTGTTTTGAGGCTGACAGGATCATTAATATAGATATAATTATGACAAGAAAAAAAGCAACAATCCCTATATACCATGAAGGATGATGTTTTTCTGCCAGAGTGGATTTTAATTTTTGGATCATTATTTATCTTCTTATAGTATAGTAAAACTGCCTATAGAATAATCTATAGGCAGTTTAAATAGTAAAATATTATTCTACTTCTTTTAACCAAGCGTCACTTCTGATCCATTTGTCATAGATAGCGTCATATGTTCCATCATTCTTTATCTGTGCCATGAAGTTATTCAGCCAGTTAAGTAAATCCGGATCACCTTTGTTTACTGCCCATGCAAGTGGTTCGTATGTAAAAGGTTTGTTAAGGATAAAAATAGAACCGCTGCCACCTCTCTGTGTCATAAACAATTCAGCAAATGGTAAGTCATAAACAAATGCATCAGCATTTCCATTAAGAACTTCCATAGCACCTTCAGATTCTGTTTCAAATGCTTTATAAGTAGCCTTTGGAATCATACTCATAGCAGCCTGTTCTCCAGTTGTTCCAAGTTTTGAAATAACTGTGTATTTAGGATCATTAAGATCTTTATAGCTATTAATTTCCCCTTTGAGATCACTGTTAACAATTATAGCCTGACCAATTACTATATACGGATCTGCAAAGCTTATTTTAAGATTTCTTTCCTGAGTTACTGTCATACCCTCATAATAATATCAAACTTATCTGTCATTAATGAAGGAATTATTCCGTCCCATGCTGTGTTAACTGGAACCCATTTTACACCCATAGCTTCAGCCATTTTTTTACCCATATCGATATCAAAACCAATAAAATCACCGTTTTTATCAGTCATCTCAAATGGCATATATCCAGCTTCAAATCCATGTCTAAGTTCGCCTGAGGCCACAATTTTATCCAGTGTAGATTGTTTTGTAAGTTCCATTCTTACGTTTACTTCTTCAGCTTGTTCTGATTGTCCGCAACCTGCAAACATCAGTACAAGGCCAATAATTAAAATACTTATTACAGCGTATTTTTTCATTTTTTACCCCTTTAAATTAGTTCTTATGTATGAATATTTGGGATATAATAGTATGTTTTGTACAAATAGTCAATAAAAATAACAAAACCCATCTAAAAAGGTGGGTTTTGTTAAAATATAAACAAAAAATATTAAATATGTTCTAATAAGAACAAATGATTTAGTGTGAAGTCCATAATCTTTTCAAAAATAATATTATTGAACAATTCCAATAATTAGGTCAGTTCCCTGTTTATTTACTTTGAAGATTAACTCTTCAGTACTCCGGTTTAAAACTTCATAAAAATCCATAAGACTATTTATTTTTTTCTTATTAATTTCCTTGATGATGTCTCCATTTCTCAAACTTGCGGTAAATACAGGAGAACCTTCTATTACAGATCCAATCATTACTTTTCCAATATTTTTAGGTAAATTTAAACGTTCCTGAATTTCTTCATTAATTTCAACAACTGTAAGACCTGGCCAAAGATTATTTGAATTATTTCTAATGGTATCTTCATCATCTCTAACTGTAATATCAACATAAACGTTTACAGGTTTCGATTTCCTGACGACTTTAAAAAGATACTGTTTTCCAGGTTCAAGATTCCCCACTATTTTAAGAAGATTATTACCGCCCTCTATTTTTTTATTATCAATAGAAGTAATAAAATCTCCAGGTTTTATTCCACCATTCCATGCTGGTGAACCTTTATAAACATTAAATACAAAGGCTCCTGATCTATTATCCAAATTCATACTCTTTACAAGGCTCTCTGAGGGGTCACCCATTGAGATCCCCAGCCACCCATATTCTACTTTTCCTGAATTAATAAGATCATCGATAATCTCTTTGGCTCGATTAATAGGTATGGAAAAACCGATACCAATATTACCACCAGTTTGGCTTGCAATCCATGTATTTATACCAATAACTTCTCCATAAATATTTACAAGAGCCCCACCTGAATTGCCCGGGTTTATAGCGGCATCTGTTTGAATAAAATCTGTAAAGCTTGTTCCTAATATTTCATCAGCATTTCGTCCAACTGCACTGATAACTCCTGAAGTAAATGTAGAACTGAAACCTAGGGGATTGCCAATAGCAAATGATATATCCCCTACCTGTACTTTATCTGAATCCCCTAGTACGGCAATAGGAATATCCTCTTTTGTTTGAAATTGAACAAGAGCAATGTCTCTTCTTGGGTCTGTTCCTACAATTTCAGCTTTAAAAGTTCTACCATCATCCAAATGAATTGTTATTTCGTTTGCTTCCCCTACAACATGATTATTAGTAAGGACATATATATTCTTATTATCTTTTCTAACAATTACTCCGGATCCCATTGCGGCACTTCGGAATTCCTGAATCTCATCAGATTCTTTATCTGGTGAAGGCTTTCCAAAAAAGAAATCAACAGGAGAGGAAAATCTTCCAGAATTGCCCTTCCTTTCAATTATATTTACAACATTAATGGAAACAATTGCTGGAAGTACTTCTTTTGCAATTCGTCTGTTAGTATTTTGAATTACTTCAAGGTTATTAATATTCTGTGAGCGGTTGTATGTATAGTATCCTTCTTTTGCAAATATAGTTCCTGAAATTCCAATTAGCAGAATTAATAATATGCTTAATAATTTTCTTATATTCATCTATTTTCCTCCAGATTCATTTTAAGTAAATAATATTACTGGGAAATTACATGAACCTTTCAGGTCTATTACATTTTTGTAATGTGAGTTAATTTTTATAGCTTTTTGAGCTGTAACATATTTTTAATTTAAAAAGTTGTTCTTCTCTCATATAAGGGTAGAACTCCGACGCAAAAAGCCATCAAACCCTAAAAGTTGGACACATCGCAAAAGCCTGTTTTAGAAAAGTAAATTATAAACCTGGATCCGGATTTTATAGAGGATTCCAATTCTATCGATCCATTGTGTGCCATAACTACGGCTTTTACCAGACTCAGACCCAGGCCTGTCCCTGAAATTTCTTTAACTTCAGGGCTTCTGTAAAGTCTGTCCCAGATAAATGGAAGATCTTCTTTTAGAATTCCAGGACCGCTATCTTGTATAGAAATAATAATTTGCTGGTCAGATTCTTTTATTTCAATTTTTATAGTGCTGTTGATTGGTGAATATTTTACAGCATTGTCAAGAATATTCCCAATTGCCTGTCTGATTCTTATTGGATCTGCATATATCCTACAATTAACAGAATTAAGAGTAATATCAATATTTCTCTCTTCTCCTATAAATCCATACATTTCTATAAGTGATTTAACCAGGTTTTCCAGATCCAGGTTTTCTTTTTTTAGTTTTAATATACCTGATTCCGCTTCTGAAATATCCATAATTGTATTTAACATGGAAATTATTTTTTCAGATTGTTCCAATGAGGCATAAAGTGCTTCTCCTGTTGCCTTGAAATTTTGTGGTTCCCTAATCGCCTGTTCTGCATATCCTCTAAAAATAGTCATAGGTGTGCGAAGATCATGAGCTACAATATCCAGATTGTCTTTCATCTGAAATATTAGTGTTTCAATTCTTTTAAGCATTTGATTGAATAATAAAGTAATTTCTTCCAAATCATCATTAACTCCTCGTTCTTTAATTCTTTTGGAAAAATCCCCTGTAGCTATAATTTCTTTAAGAGTTGTATTGAAGCTGCGTATAGGTGATAAAAAACGGCTTGAGAAAAAGATTCCTGCTCCAAATCCAAGTATCAATAGTCCTAAAAGAAGGAAAATAAAATTTCTCCTGTAAAGTGTTAATAGATGGGTACTTCGTGCCATACTTACACCTATCTGAAGGAAAAAATCTTCTGAAAGGTGTACTGTATAAGCTCTTAATACATTATTCGAGTTTTGGGATTTAAGAATTAGTGTTTTTTCAAAATCTTTTACAGGAATTTTATCAATTTCTTCAAGTAAATATTCAGACCAGGCTTCGGGGTATCTGAGAAAAAGTGTTTTATTGTCTTTGTCCGCAATACGTGCAAAAAAGGGTTGATCTCCGTAAAGAAAAGACTCCTTATCAATTTCCCTTATAACCAGTTCTATTCCACTTGACTGAAACAGTGCCCAATAGTTAAGTAGTCTTCTTTTTGTTTCATCTTCTCCAGAATTATTCATAGAGTTATAGATAAATAGGAAGGAAAAGGCAAATAATATTCCTGAAGATAATATAAAAATTAGTGAAAAAATCAATGCAAGTCGAAAATGGATTATTTTGAAACTGTCTTTAATTTTCTTTAAGTACATAACCCACACCTCTGACTGTATGGAGCAGTTTTTGGCTGAAATCTTTATCTATTTTACTACGCAATCTTGAAACTACAACATCTACAATATTTGTCTGGGGATCGAAATTATAATCCCAAATATTTTCCATTATCAGAGTTTTTGAAAGTACTCTTTCCTTGTTTCTTAATAAATATTCTAAAAGGGCAAATTCTTTTGGTTGAAGTTCTATACTAACATTTTCCCGTTTGACAGTGTGGGAAATAAGGTTCATTGAAAGATCATTACATTCCAACAAAGTTTTTTCTTTTATATTTGAAGATCTGCGAATAAGAGCTTGTATTCTAACCAGGAGTTCAGAAAATGAAAAAGGTTTTGTTAAATAATCATCTCCTCCTTTTTGAAATCCTATAACTCTGTCATCCACCTCTCTCTTTGCACTTAGAATTATAATTGGAGTATATATCTTTTTTGATCTGATATTCTCAATAACTGTTAGTCCATCTATTCCAGGAAGCATAATGTCAACAACTGCAGCATCGTAATGGCTTGTTAATAGTTTCATATATCCTTCATCACCATCTGTTGCACTATCTACAACATAACCCGCTTCATGAAGGCCCTTGGATACAAAGGAGATAATATCTTTGTCGTCTTCAATAATAAGTATTTTCATTACTCACAACTATATCCCGAAACAGTTATTTTTGAAAAGTTCTTAGTGATAAATTATTACAATTTTTTTATAACTGAATATATCCCAATCCTTCAGCGTAATCCTCATTCATGTTAATGGCCATGTTAAAGTCCAGAAGAGCATCGTTATATTTCTTAAGATTAAAGCTTGATTTCCCTCTGTAATAAAAAGATTCCTCCATACCAGGATAGATATCAATTACAAAACTGAGATCTTCAATTGCACCCTCATAATCACCCGATTCTGTTTTTGCAAAACCTCTAATGAAGTAGGCTTCAAGATCCCCATCATCAACTTCAATCATTTTATTACAGTCATTAATGGCCTCATCATATTCTCCGGAAAGAACTTTGGCTGTAGCAATTCTACTTCCAATTCTGGAATTACCCGGATCCAATTCAAGGACTTTTTTATAATCATTAATTGCTGCATTAAAGTTCTTTGTTTCAATATATGTATAGGCTCTTGCATAATATGTTTCTGAACTTTCAGGATAAATACTTATAGCCTTTGTATAATCTTCGATGGCTCCAGTGTAATTTTTTAACTGATACATACAACTGGCTCGTATGGAGTAAATATCTGCATCATCTCCTTCCATATCAAGATATTTTGAAAAATCCTCTACTGCACCCTGATAATCATACACGTACTCTCTTGCATAGCCTCTGGCATAATAAATTTCTGGATTATTGGGATTCAATTCTATAGATTTACTATAGTCGTCAATTGCATCTTCCCTTTGTCCATCCATATCTTTTGCATAGGCTCTTAAATAATAAAAATTTTCATCTACTGCCTGTAGTTCCAGTGCTTTATCATAAGCTTCAATGGCTTCATCATAGTCCCAGGTGTCTGCTTTGATTTGTGCCAGATTCATATAATCGTCAAATGATTGGGCAGCTGCAGATATGGAAATAATTACAAAAATTAATGTTAAATATATATTTTTCATTACTGGAGTATAGAGAATCATCTATATTGAGTCAATTATGAAAAAGAAAATAATCTTTAACAGTATTAAAATTCTAAGTTGACATATTGGATTTATGGGTATAGAATTTCTAGATTCCAAAGAGGAAAAATTTTTAAGGAGTTTTTATATGAAAAAGGGTTTATTAATGACATTGATAATCGTTCTGATTATTTCTGTTATTCCATTTAGCCTAAGTGCTAAAGAAATTACAATCAAACTTGCTCACCTCAACGCACAGCAGCCGTTTGACATCCCTTCAGCAGCTATGGCCGCAGCTTTTAAATCAGCTGTAGAAGCTAATTCAAATGGTGAAATTAAGGTAGATATTTTTGCCAGTGGTGTTCTCGGAAAAGAAAGAGAAACAATGGTACAGGTAAAAAGTGGTATTGTTCAGTCGTATATATCTTCTACCGGTGGTATGTCTACATACTATCCCATGATTGATATTACAAACATGCCTTTTGTTTTCTCCAGCTATAATGTTGGTTACAAGGTCTATGACGGACCCTTCGGACAGGCTTTAGCTGCAGATATTGAAAAGAAAGCTGGTTTTCATGTCCTTGGATTCGGTGAATCCGGAGGTTTTTTTGCAATTACAAATTCAAAACGTGAAGTAAGAACACCAGCTGATATGAGAGGTGTTAAAGTCAGGACAATGACTGTTCCATTGCACATGGAAATAATTAAGTCTATTGGTGGTTCTCCTACACCTATTTCCTGGTCAGAAGTTTATACTTCCCTACAGACTGGTGTTATTGATGGACAGATGAATCCTGTTTCAATTATCAATATGGCAAAATTCTATGAAGTCCAGAAATTTGCTACCCTTACAAACCACATTTATGCTCCTTATGTATGGGTTATGAACCCAAGATTTTACAATAGCCTCTCTGCAGCTCATAAAGTTATAATTGATGATGCAGCCAGAACTGCAATTTTAGCAGGGCGTGGTTTAAGTAGAATTATTGATTCTTCAGAAAAGGGTCTTCCTGTACTAATGGCAAAGATGAAAGTTTATGTTCCTACTCCTGCAGAGATGAAACAGTTTAGAGATCTTTCTGTTCCAGCTGCTTCTGCATTTCTTGAAAAAGAATATGGCAAAGAAGGTAAAGTATGGATAGACAAGTTCCTTAGTGCTATTGCTGATGCTGAGAGAGAACTTGGTTACTAATAAACTATAACCAAAATATAGCCTGGGGTAGTATTGTAAATAGCTGCTCCAGGTTTTTTTAGGAAGGATAATGGATACTAAAGAAAATAGTTTTTTAAAATTAATTAGTAGTGCCTCCGATTTGCTTAATAAAGTTGTAGCGCAACTCTGTTTAGTATCGATGGCTGGCATGACTTTTGTTGTTTTACTTGGTGTTGTATTTAGGTATGTTTTAAGAATGCCTTTAAGCTGGACAGAGGAATTATCGAGGTATTTAATGATATGGGCAGCTTCTCTGGCTATTAGCCTTGGTATTAAAGAAAATAGTCATGTTGGTTTAACAGTCCTTTTAGATACTGCAAAATCAAAGATCGTGAGAGTAATTCTGGAAACTGCAATATTTTTTGTTACCTTGGTATTTCTTGTAATAATGATCTACTACTCAATACAAATGGTCATTGAAGCTAAGTGGCAGATTTCCCAGGGGCTGGGTATCACTATGGTTCTCCCGACTCTTGCAATACCAGTATCAATGATTATTGGATTGGTTCAATTGGTTTCCAGATATATTCTTACTCTGGGAAAATCCGGGAATGGTGATTTCGAACGAGAAATTATTGATATCTAAAAATAGGAAAATTCTATGTTTATTTCGTTAATTTTTATTTTTGCAGGAGCACTGGTTCTTGGTGTTCCTATAGGCTTTACCATTGGAATTACAGGTTTACTGGGACTGTATCTAATGGGTCAGGATATTGCCATGTTTACAATGGCTCCATTACAGTTTTTTTCCGGTCTGGATATGTTTACTCTTATGGCAATGCCATTTTTTATTCTTGCTGGAGAAATAATGAATAAAACGGGTATTACGACCCGGCTAGTAAAATTTTCCAACATTCTTGTAGGACATTGGCGGGGTGGTCTGGCTCATGCTAATATCATGGCCAGCATCTTTTTTGCCGGTATGACAGGTGCTGCTGTTTCTGATACAGCGGCAATTGGAACAATGCTTATTCCTGCTATGGAAGAAGATGGATATGATCTGGATTTTTCGGCTGCAGTTACAGCTGCATCATCTATTATAGGCCCTACAATACCGCCGTCGAATATGATGGTTATTTATGGATCGCTTATGAATGTATCTATAGCGGGCCTTTTTGCTGCTGGATTTCTACCCGGTCTGGTGCTTGGTGGACTTTTAATGGTTCTATCATCTATTATTTCTATTAAAAGGAGATATCCCAGGAGTGCTAAAACTACTTTTATAGAAAAACTTGTAGGTCTTAAAGATGCAATAATTCCTTTATTGATGCCAATAATAATTCTTGGTGGTATACTTTCCGGAATATTTACTCCTACAGAAGCTGCGGCAGTTGCAGTAGCCTATGCATTAATAATTGGTTTTTTTGTTCTCAAGAGTTTGAAACTTGTTGACCTTCCTCCAATGTTTATAAATACGGCCAAGATAACTGGTGTTGTATTTCTTATTATTGGGACAGCTTCAATTGTTAGTTGGGTTCTGGCGATTAATCAGGTTCCACAAGCTATTGCAGACTTTCTTCTTTCTACAACAGGTGATCCTAAAATTGTACTTCTTTTAATTATAGCACTTATGTTAGTTGTGGGAATGTTTATGGATATTGCAGCTGCATTGATAATCCTTGGACCTATTTTACATCCTATCGCAGTATCAATGGGAATGAGTCCTATTCATTTTGGGATTGTTATGGTTTTATCTCTTAATATTGCCCTTATGACACCTCCTGTTGGAGCCTGTCTTTTTGTTGTTTGCAGCATAACAAAACTTAAACTTGGACAAATAAGTCGAGCCATTATTCCATTTATTTTAGTGGAAATTGTTGCTCTTTTTATAATTGCTTATGTACCAATTATATCTACATTTATTCCGAGTCTTTTTGGATATTATTAAACAAGTTTTTATATATTATTTATAAACCGTAGGATAGTCTCTGCGGTTTATAAATAACCCCCAGAGAGTCCCAGAGCATCGAA
>JAQIBN010000308.1 GCA_027859095.1 Spirochaetia bacterium
CTTTCTTCGAAAGGTATAATTTCCATAAATGGTAAAAAATACAAAATAGCTGGCAGAGTCTGCATGGATCAGCTGTTAATAGATCTTGGACCAGAGACAGATGTTGACCTTTATGATGAAGCAATCCTTTTTGGTGATGGACCGGATGCTCAGACAGCGGAAGATCTGGCAGATATGCTGGATACTATTTCCTATGAGATAACATGTAATGTGAACAAGCGTGTACCCCGGGTTTATTTACCATAATATATGACTGAAAGGGAAAATAATGTTGACAATTTTTATGACTTTTTTAATTATCCTGTTTGCAAGTATCATTCAGGCAACTACAGGCTTTGGGTTTTCGTTAGTAGCTGTACCCCTTTTAAGTATTTTTCTACCATTAAAAGATTTCATTCCAATGCTTGTTTTGTTCAGTTTCTTATTAAGCTTTTTTCTATTCAAAAATCTGGCAGGTAATTATAATAAGAAAAGAATTATAATCTTAGCATTCTCCGGACTAAGTTCAACTATATTTGGGATCTTCATGTTGAAGTTTATTGACGATAATATTTTAAAATTTGCGGTGGGTTGTATAATTCTAATATCGTCAGTTCTTATGCTTTTTGGAATCCGGGTAAAAGTAAAAGTAAGAATTTTGGGTGATATTATTGCAGGAGCAGTTAGCGGTTTTTTAAATGGGAGTGTCTCTCTTAGTGGACCTCCTGTAATTTTACTTTTAAGTAATGAAGGTGCTGAGAAGGAAACATTTCGAAAGACATTAACTACATATTTTCTATTGTTAAATTTTATAAGTTTACCAATATTCTTTTTTAATGGATTACTGACCAGGGATATAGTACTTAAATCCTTGATAAATCTACCTGCTTTGGGTATTGGTATGTTCTTAGGTTTGATTATTGGTAATAGAATTTCTGAGGGGCACTTTAAAAAAATAACTTTGGGAATGATTTTAGTATTAGGAATAATGTCTATTATGAGTGCAATTTTATAGGATTTTTTGAATTTAGAAAGTCCTTTATATTCTTTAGTGTCCCTTTAATAACAGCTTCTCTTGCCTCTTTTGCAGCAAAACCAATGTGGGGTGTCATTACCAGGTGATGGGGTATCTTAAGTGATAAAAGAGGACTGGTTAAATCAATTGGTTCATTGGTAAAGACATCAAGGCCGGCAAGAATACCCTTTTTATCCATAGCCTCTGTCAGATCCCATTCATTTATAATGCCTCCTCTACCCAGATTTAATAAGATAGTACCTGTTTTTATGAAGGCCAGTTCCTTTTTCGTAATCATATTTCTGGTTTCACGATTAAGAGGAGCATGTATTGATATAATATCTGACGTTTGAAGCAGGTCCTGGAGAGGTATACCCTCAAATTCCTGATTGCATTTATCACTGTATCTTTTATAATACACAACTTCACATCCGAATGCAGAAGCGAGTGATGCAACTTTTTTTCCAATATTACCCAATCCAATAATTCCCCACCGTTTACCGGATAATTGTACAAATTTTCTTTTCATATGAGTTGGGGATCCACTTCTGCTCCATGTACCTGACTTTATATATGAATCGTAATAAGTAGTTTGTTCCATTAAATGAAAGAGCATGGCAAATGTATGCTGGGCTACACTTTCTGTTGCATAATCCTCTATATTACGAACCTTAATTCCGTTTTCTAAGCAGAAGTTGAGATCTACATTATCTGTTCCTGTCGCAGCAATTGCGATCAACCTAAGTTTAGGTGCTGATTCAAGATCCAAATTAGAAACAGCTGTATTATTTATTACAATGATTTCTGCTTTACGAATTCTGTGCTTAATATTTTTGGATGAAGTATCAGCATAAAGTCTTACATTTCCAAGTTCATTAAATTTTGAAAAATCTATATCCTCACCATAGGATTCAGAATCAAGAAAAACTATTTCCATTTTGAAATCTCCTCTTAGAGTAAGTACAGAATCACCAGTACTAATGACTGATTATTTTTTGCTTATTTTTGTAGTTAGTAAGAAACAATCCGCTAATTACCAATACAGCCCCTATTGAAATGGATATAGTTAATTGCTCTTCCAGAATAAGCATACCAAGGGTAATTGCTGCCAGAGGTTCTACATTTAAGAAAATAGCTGAACGTGAAGATCCTATCGCTTTTATTCCTTCATAATACCATAGATATGCAAATCCTGTTGCTCCTATGCTTAAATAAAGCAGACTGAGCCATGTTTCTATTGGCTGTTCTGAAAGGGTGAAAAGAGCACCTTCCATCAAAGCAAAAGGAATAAGTAGAACAACGCCGATACATGAAACATAAGTAAGTACGTTAAGAGGAGATAATGTGGTCATAGCATATTTTGCAATTATTGAGTAAAGTGCCCAGCTAATTACACAACCTAGCAAATAAAGATCACCTCTATGAAGACCTTCATCCAGGAAAACAAATATATCTCCATTTGTAATAGTAATGACAGCACCCAAAAGAGCTAAAAATAGTCCTGCTATCATTAAAGGGGTAATCTTCTCATGAATGAATAGACTGGAAATAACTGCGACCGCAGCAGGAGTAAATGAGATGATTACAGAGCTGCGGCTAGCAGTTACAGTACGTAAACTGGAAAAAAGGAAAAAATTAAATAGCAAAATTCCTGAAATGCTTAGAATTATAAGTATAAGTGCAGTTTTGAGAGTAGGCACAGGGAGTTTTTTTTCCTTTATGTAAAGAATGGGTAAGAGGAACAGGCTTACTGCAGTGAATCTAAGAAATGTTGTAGTAAAAGGAGGTAGGTTTACTGCAACAATTCTACCTGCGACCAAAGCTCCGCCCCAAAGGAAAGCAGCCATAAAAAGCTTTATATAATACGGTTTGAACAAATGCTGCCTCTCTTAATTTACTCCGGCTACTGTACTCTGGATAAAAAGCATAATGAGCCTTTATTAGCTTCTATCCATACCATAATTGAAATTATTAAATTGAAATAGCTAATAATCATCTAAATTGTCAAAAATGCTATTTTTTCCTTGACATATTGGATATTGTACCTCAGGATAAAGCATGGTTCAAAATACGAACGCGTGTTCAAATAATGATACAAATCCCTATGTGCTGTCAACTACAGTTGTCAAAGCATTTGATATACTTGAGTATATTGCGAGTAATCAGCCTGTTAGTCCATCTGATATTACCAGGAATTTGAAACTTACAAGATCTAATGTACACAGACTTTTGGCAACCTTCGTATCAATGGGGTATATAAGTAAAAACGATAATGCTTATTTTTTATCCTTCAAGCTGTTTCAATTGGGTAATTCGATACCCTTTTTCCGTGATCTGAAGACAATAGCAAAGCCCTTTATGAGCAGATTGATGGAGAAGGTTAACGAGAATATTTATCTAAATGTTCTGTCAGGAGATATGATTATTGCCATAGATATGGTTAAAAGTAATAATCATCTAACACTAAATGCTGATAAAATATATACCTACCCCCTTAATACCTGTGCATCAGGTAAAGTGTTTCTATCCATGTTGTCAAATGAATCTGTCATTGAAACGGTTAACAATCTGGAAATGACCGGAATGACCAGTTCTACAATTATAAACAGATCAATTTTGCTTGATGAGATTAAAGCAGTAAAACAGAAAGGTTATGCAACAGAGTATCAGGAGTTTAGTGAGGAACTAAATAGTGTTGCAGCTCCTGTCTACGATTATATGGATCAGATTGTTGCGACCATCTCAATTTCAGGACCAGCAAACAGATTAAATCCCGATAAAATAAATAAATATTTGAATGAACTAATAGATACAGCATCGGAAGTGACGAAGCAATCAGGAAATTAACACAGATAATGTGTGGATATATTAAGGCTGGTCGGAACTTCGTTCCTGCTCGCCAATGCAACCAAAGGAGATTTTAATGGAAAATGAAGAAAAATTTACAGAATTGTCAATAAAGGGAGCACCGCAGATAAAGGTAGTACCTCCAGGCCCAATGTCAAAAAATATTCTGGACTACCAAACTGAAAATGAGAGTTCAGTGGTTTCTTATTCAAAGGGAATGCCCATGGCTCTAAAGAGTGGAAAAGGTGCAACCCTTGTAGACGAAGATGATAATGTCTATATAGATATGTTTGCAGGTGCTGGTGTAATGGCTCTTGGTCATGGTCATCCGGTTGCTTTGAAAGCTGCTCATGAACAGATTGATAATATTACCCACACACTGGATATTCCAACTGCCACGAGAAAGAAAATGGTGTCTGTTATGAAGTCAATTCTTCCAAAAGAATTAACAAGGATATTTTTTGGTGGACCCACTGGTTCAGATGCAGTAGAGCAAGCTCTGAAGCTGGCAAAATTTTACACTGGTAGAAATGGTGTAATTGCTTTTGAGGGTGCATATCATGGGATGACTGGAGCATCCCTTGCTCTGACAACAGATAGTTCCCATCGGGATGGTATTGGTCAGCTTGTACCTGGAGTTCAATTCGTTCCTTATCCTTATGTCTATAGGAATCCTTTTGGATGCCCGGATGATAAAGTCAATGAACAGGCGGCAGATTATCTTGAAAGAGTTCTTGAAGATACTCATTCAGGTTTTTCGAAACCGGCAGCAATAATACTTGAAGGTGTTCAGGGCGAAGGGGGCACAATTATTCCGGAACCAATATTCCTTCAGAGAGTAAGAGCTATTTGTGATAAACATGATATTGTAATGATTGTAGATGAAATACAGTCAGGTCTTGGAAGAACCGGGAAGATGTTTGCTTTCGAATATGCAGGTATTGTTCCTGATGTAGTTACAATAAGCAAGGCCCTTGGTGGAATAGGATTTCCAATAGCTGCTATTGCATATAAGGAAAAATTCAACAAATGGCCTGCTGGTAAAACAATTGGAACATTTAGAGGTAACATGGTTGCATTCGCAGCTGGAGCCGCTGGTTTGGAATGGATGCTAGAGAATAAGGTCGCTGAAAGGGCTGCTGAGCTTGGCAAAAAAGCTATGGTTACACTTAAAAATATTGAGAAAGAATCATCTATTGTTGGTGAAGTTCGTGGAAAAGGTCTTATGTTGGCAATAGAAATGGTAAAGGATAAGAAAACCAAAGAACCTGCAAGTGATTATGCAAAAATGGTTCGTAAGTATGCTCATCAGAGGGGTGTTATGATTGAAGTCGGCGGTCACCATAATAATGTTGCTAGACTGCTTCCACCACTGGTTATTACTGAAGAACTGCTTATGAAGGGCATTGAAATAATTCGTGGCGTTATTAAAGATATTGAACAAGGTAAGGTGAGTTAAATGGGGAAGAAACCCGCGTATAATGTTGCTGTAGTCGGAGCCATGGGAATGGTCGGTACCGAAATGATTAAAACCCTTGAGAGACGAGGCTTCCCCGTTGCAGAACTAAGGCCCCTCGATATTGCCTCCAATGTTGGAAAAAGTGTTAATTTTAATGGTAAAACATGGAAGGTTCTTGAGGCCAGGGAAGACAACTTTAAGGATATTGATATTGCGATATTTTCAGCAGGCGGTGATGCCAGCGCCAACCTGGCTCCGGCAGCTGTCAGACAGGGCGCTGTTGTAGTTGATAACAGTAGTCAGTGGAGAATGGATCCTGATTGTCCTCTAGTTATACCTGAAGTAAATCCTGAAGATTTAGACTGGCATAAGGGAATAATTGCTAACCCAAATTGTTCTACTATACAGATGCTGGTAGCTCTTAAACCACTGCATGATTATGCAGGGATAAAAAGAGTAGTTGTAAGTACATATCAGGCTGTAAGCGGTTCTGGTAAGCTTGCTTATGACGGGCTCATCTCGGAATCCAGGGAGTATCTTGAGAACTTTGAACCTGTTAAACCTAAAGCCTATAAAACACAGCAGATTGCTTTTAACTGTCTTCCTCATATAGATGTTTTTGAGGAAGACGGCTACACAAAAGAAGAATCTAAAATGGTCAACGAAACCAAAAAAATACTGGACAAGGAAATTAATGTCAGCGCTACCTGTGTTAGAGTTCCTGTCTGGTATGGCCATTCTGAATCTATAAATGTCGAGACCAGGAAAAAAATTACTCGGGCAAAGGCAATGGAACTCCTTAATGGAGCTCCTGGAATTAAGCTTGTTGATGATGTGGATAATGAAATCTATCCGACACCATTAATGAGTAACAATGATGATCTGACCATGGTCGGGAGAATCCGGGAAGATTTAACGATAGAAAACGGCCTCAATTTATGGGTTGTTTCAAATAATATTAGAAAAGGAGCGGCTCTGAATGCAGTTGAAGTAGCAGAGACTCTATTGGAAAGGAATGTGATTTAAATGAACAACAGCGTACTGGATATAGATGTACTGGTTTCCGGATTGGAAGATGAGGTGAAAGATCTTAGAAGAGATTTTCACATGTATCCGGAGCTCGGTTTTCAGGAATTCCGTACAGCTGAAAAGATTGAAGAGTATTTGAAGAACCTTGGGCTTAAACCGGAGAGGGTGGCAGATACAGGTGTTGTTTCAGTTCTTGAGGGGGGGGGCTCAGGGCCAACCCTGCTTCTTAGGGCCGATATGGATGCTCTGCCTGTGACTGAAGAAAATAAGATTCCATATGCTTCTTTAAACAATGGAATTATGCATGCCTGTGGGCATGATGCTCATATGGCTATACTTTTAGGAGCAGCAAAAATCCTGGTTAAATATAAAGACATCATTAAGGGGAATATTAAATTTGTTTTTCAACCAAATGAAGAGATAGCAGGAGCTAAAATCTTAATAGATGCAGGTGTTCTGGAAAATCCGAAGGTTAATTCAGCTATGGGCCTGCATATCTGGGCACCACTTAAAAGTGGAGAAATTGGTCTTAAAGCCGGTCCAGTTTTTGCCAGTATGGATATTTTTAAGATCACTGTTAAGGGGAAAGGAGGCCACACAGGATATCCAGAAACCGCTGTGGATCCGATTATTGCTGCCGCTGACATAATACAGACATCACAAATTATTCAGACAAGAGAAATCAGCCTTTTAAAGCCAACTGTACTTATTTTTAGTAAAGTAAATGCAGGTGCAACGAACAATATAATACCGGAAACAGTTACTCTTCAGGGTTCTCTCCGTTATCTCTATGAGGGAGGGTCAGAGAGCCCTGAACACCCATCAGATAGACTAAAGCGGATTGTAAAAGGTGTATGCGAAACACATAACTGCAGTTTTGATATGAACCTTGAACGTGAGAATTCGGTGTTGGTAAATGACCCTGAAATGGTGGAAATAATGCGTGTTGCTGCTACTGTGACTCTCGGAGATGATAGGAATATTGTTGAGCATGTAACCATGGCTGGAGAGGATTTTGCCGAGTTTGCCCGGGAGGTCCCCTCAGTATTTGCTTTTCTTGGTGCTGGAAATCATGAAAAAGAAACTGATTTTCCTCACCACAATTCAAGATTCAATATTGATGAAGATGTTCTTCTGATAGGTGTAGAACTCCTGGTCAGGAGCAGCCTTCGCTATTTTAAAATAAAAGAAACAGGAGGTAATAAAGATTCAGAATAAGAAAAATAAAAATATTTTCATAAATTATCAAGAGGAGTATTTAGTATGAAGAAGATTTTAGTTTTATCAATTATTTTTATATTAATTGCAGGTTTTTCTTTTGCAGGTGGTGAAGAAGAGACTGCTGATGGTGTAAAAGTGAGAACTGCAAAGATTGCATCTGAAGAGATTGAAGGCGATTTTATGACAGTCTGGGCAAATAATTTCGGCGATGAAATGCGGGATTATACAGACGGTGCCCTTGATTTTACCGTTTATCCCTACGGAACCATTGGTGACACAAGAGATATCAATGAGCTTGCTCAATTGGGTGTAGTAGAGGGTGTTTATACTGACTTTGCCTGGATAAGTGCATTTGTACCAGAGGTTCAGGTTCTCGCACTTCATTATTTATGGCCTAAAGAAAAAATGCCCCAGGTTCTTGAATGGGTAGTAAAAAATGGAAAGTTCATGCCTTTTCTTGAAGAGAAATTCAGAGCTAAAGGTTTAGTACCTCTTGGAATAGTGTATGAAGGATGGCAGTGGATGACAGGTCAGGATCCTGTTACAAAAATGGCAGATCTTAAAGGTGTAAAGACCCGTGTAATGGGTTCAAAACTACTTGTTGAAGACTACAGGGCATATGGAATGAGTCCTACACCAATGAGCTATGGTGAAGTATACAGTGCTCTCCAGACTGGTCTGATTGATGCACAGGTTAATCCCCTTTTTGCTAATTATAGTATGAAGTTCTTTGAAGTAACAGAATATTTTACTCAGTTCTGGGCAGAACCTTTTCTTGGAATTCCAACACTAAACAAACAATTCTATGATTCTCTTGATGCTGATGTTCAGCAGAAAATGAAAGATTACTGGGCAGATACAATTGTACCTTCAGCAGAATGGATTGATGATCTCAATGCAAAGGATAAAAAGTTGATCCAGGAGGAAAAACCTTCAATAGTTTTCCACGAACTTGATGATGCAGCAATAGCAGAACTCAAGGAAGCAGCAAAGACTGTTGTACCAGTTTATCTTGATGTAGTAGGAGATGAAGCCCAGATGATTCTGGATCTTTTACTTGCTGATATTGAAGCTGGAAAAGCAGCAGTAGGTGTAAAATAATTTAATCGGTCAACATAGCGGTATGGTTATCCATACCGCTTATTTAACACAGAAGGTCGTACCATGAATAATGAAATATTAAAGGGTAAAGACTCCGGAAAAAAAGCAGACCCTGGAGCTGTCCTGATTAAAATAATGGACAGAACTGAGGTGACACTCCTGACATTGGGAGTTGCCGGTCTTGCACTGATTCTTATAGCCAATGTTATAGCCCGTACTTTTTCCCAGAGTCTTTATTATGCAGATGAAGTTTCAGAATTTTTAATTACATTTATAACTTTTGTCGGGATTAGTTATGCTGCCCGTAAGGCCCGGCATATAAGAATGGGAGCATTCCTGGATGCTATGCCTGCAAAACTGGAGAAAGCCGTACTTATAGTTATTTTTGCTATAAGTGCTATTGTGATGTTTGAACTTGCCTGGCATTCTACCAAATATTTACTTTTTGTTAAGATGCTTGATCAAAGAACTTCAGCATTAATTCTTCCTTATTTTACATTTCTTATTATTGTACCCATTGGTTTTTTTCTTTCCGGACTGCAGTTTATAAGATCAATTATAAAGAATTTTAAAGAGGATGATGTCTGGCAGTCTGCGGATCAGAAAAGTGAGTATGAGGATGAGATAATAGCTGGGGAGGTTGCAGAATGATAGTGCTTGGAATTAGCTTAATAGCTATGATGCTTTTAGGGTTTCCTTTTATGATTACCATACTGGGATCCTTGTCTTTATATCTCCATCTTTACATGCCCAGTTTTAACTTTAATGTAATAATTCAGCAGATTATTACGGGGATAAGCCCACCTGCCCTTGTGTGTGTCCCCATGTTTATTCTTGGTGCAACTATAATTACATCCGGTAAATCCGCGGGTCGTCTTATAAATATGATAAAGGTGTTTGTTGGCCATCTCCCCGGAGGTCTTGCAATAACAACAAATGCAAGCTGTACCCTTTTTGGAGCCGTATCCGGTTCTACACAGGCCACTGTTGCTGCAATAGGTGGTACCATGAGGCCTATGCTCCTGGAAGCTGGTTACAAAAGTTCCTTTACTCTTGGATTGATTATCAATTCCAGCGATATTGCATTTTTAATTCCCCCCAGCATTGGATTTATTGTTTATGGTGTTGTTACAAATACCTCTGTCGGGAAGCTTTTTCTTGCAGGTATTGTCCCTGGCCTTTTAATATTGCTTCTTTTTGCAATTTATTCCTATGCCTATTCAAAAGTGATGAAAGTAGGAGTACTTCCCAAGGCTACATGGAAGGAGCGAAGAACAGCTATTAAAGAAGGAATTATGGTTCTTGGCTTCCCTCTTGTTATTGTTGGTGGAATTTATTCAGGTACTTTTAATCCAACTGAAGCTGCTGCTGCATCTGTTTTATATGCATTATTTCTTGAAGGGGTTATATACAGAACACTGACATTTGAAAAACTTGTGAGTGCTGCTTTGGATACCGCTGTAATAACTGCTGTGGTGTTTGTACTGGTAGGGGCTGGGAATGCCATTTCCTGGCTTATTAGCTTTTTACGACTTCCCCAGATGTTTATGCCGGCTCTGATTGGCAGTGACCCTTCACAGTTGTATGTAATAATTCTTGTTGTAGTTGCCTATTTTGTTGCATGTATGTTTGTTGATCCGATTGTGGCAATTTATGTATTAAGTCCGATTTTTGCTCCCTATGTTATTGCAACGGGTGTTGATCCTATCTTTCTGGGAGTTCTTATAACTCTTCAGGCAGCAATTGGCTCCGCAACACCTCCTTTTGGCTGTGATATTTTTACGGCTCAACTAATATTCAGGCGGCCCTATCTTGAAGTCATTGGGCATACACTGCCCTTTATTCTGATATTGATACTGGCAACTGTCCTGTTGATTATATTTCCAGAGATAGCAACATTTTTACCTAATATGGCCTTGGGAGGTTAAAACAAGGTAATGAAATACAATGTAAAATCTGGTCAGGTAAGTTATGGGGAAGCTGTAGGTATTCTTCTTATTCAGAATTATGTTCCTTTTGTCCCCGGAGATGTGGCGAATGCTACAACTTATGATTACCCTGTCCGTTTTCAGAGGGTTCCCGGTTTATCAGTAGAGAGAATTTTTAGTCATGATATGACCTTTTACACTGAAATAAAAACTGCAGCTGAATCTCTTGTAAAAGAGGGAGTAAGGGCCATTACCGGGGACTGTGGCTTTCTTGCTCTTTTTCAAAAGCAACTTGCAGAAGACCTGGAAGTACCGGTCTTTATGTCAAGTCTGCTTCAGATCCCTTTTATACTTAGTATAATTGCCCAAACTAAGAAGCTTGGAGTTGTTACAGCAAATTCAGAATCTCTTGATATTGGAGTGTTTAATGCTTTGGGTATAACAGAGTCCCAAATGGATAGAATTGTTATAGCTGGTCTTGAGAATTCAGAGCACTTTGTAAGTGCTGTCATAAAGGAAGAGGGTGTTCTTGATACAGATCTGATGGAGAAGGAAACTGTCGAAGCAGCTCTTCTTCTCCAAAAGGAAAACCCCGGGCTTGGAGCTATCCTTCTCGAATGCAGCCTTCTACCTCCTTATGGGAAGGCTGTTCAGGAAGCAACTGGGCTTCCTGTTTTTGATTTTGTTACTTTAATAGATTATGTGTTTTCTGCAGTTGTAAAAAAACAATATTATGGATTTATGTAATTAAATGCCTTAGGAGAAATGATTATGTCGGTTTTTACTAAAAAAGAATATCAAACCAGGGTATCCAATACTAAAAAGGCTATGGAGGCAAGGGGAATTGATTTACTCCTGGTAAGCCAGCCTGCGAATATGAACTATCTTACCGGTTATGACGGTTGGAGTTTTTATGTTCATCAGTGTGTCCTTATATCTCTCGATCAGGCGGAACCTCTTTGGGTTGGGAGAAATATGGACGGAAACGGTTGTGAGATAACATCATTTCTGGATAAGAAGAATATACATAGATATCAGGATGACTACGTTCACTCCCTAACTAAACACCCTATGAACTTTGTAGCAGATGTAATTAAAAATAAAAAATGGGGCGGGAAAATAATCGGCCTGGAAATGGATCAGTTTTATTTTACCCACAGGGCATTTATTGAACTTGAAAAAGATCTTCCTGATGCTACTTTTGTGGATGCGAATGCCCTTGTAAATTGGGTGAGAGTAATTAAATCCCCCAGTGAAATTGAATTTATGAAGATTGCTGGTAAAATTGCTGTAGAAGTTGTCGATACAGCTATAAACAATATTAATGTAGGGGTCAGGGAGTGTGATGCTGCTGCCGCTATTGCAAAGGCACAGTATGCTGGAACACCGGGATTTGGTGGTGATTACCCCTCAATTGTCCCCCTTATGATGGCTGGAGAGGCAACTAAGACACCGCATTTAACATGGTCTGATAAAACGTTTAAAGCTGATGAAGCAGTTTTATTGGAATTAAGCGGGGTATATAAGCATTATCATGCCCCTGTTGCGAGGACAATTTTTCTAGGGAAGAATCCACCAAAACTAATGGTTGATACAGGAAAAGTTGTTATAAATGGCCTTCAGGAGACACTGGGGTTTATTAAACCAGGAGTAACAGCAGAAGAGGTTGAGGCTAAATGGAGAGAAGCAATTTCAGGATCTACTATTGTTAAAGAATCCAGGCTTGGATATTCCATTGGTGTAAATTATCCTCCAGACTGGGGCGAACAAACCATAAGTCTTCGTCCTGGTGATAAAACGGTTATAAGGGAAAACATGGTTCTTCATCTTATCCCGGGTATCTGGTATGAAGATGTGGGCTTTGAGATCGATGCTTCTATTCAGATAACAAGTAATGGTTGCGAAGAACTATACAAATATCCGTTAAATATTTTTACAAAGTAGCAGGATAGAATATATGATAAATATGCCGAATCTTAATGATGTTTTCAAAGCAGCAGTCTCTATAAAAAGTATGATAAGTGAAACACCATTGATCGAATCCAGAGAGCTGAAAAGTCTCTCTGGTGCTTCCGGGCTTATGCTAAAACTCGAATCTCTTCAGAATACAGGGGCATTCAAGGTCAGGGGTGCTTCAAATAAAATATTGAACCTTTCAGAGGAAGATAGAAGACGTGGAGTAATTACGTTTTCCACAGGAAACCATGGAAAGGCTGTCTCCTATGTCTCTGGTCTTAGTGGAATAAAGGCTGTAGTTTGTCTTTCTGAAAATGTTCCTGCCTATAGAGCCGAAATGATAAGATCTCTTGGGGCAGAAGTGGTTGTCTATGGGAAATCACAGGATGAAGCAGAAAATCGATACTATGATTTGATTGAAGAAAGAGGTCTCGTCCCTGTTGTTCCCTTTGATGATCCTTCGATCATAGCAGGTCAAGGGACCATTGCTCTTGAAATGCTGAAGGTTCGGCCGGATCTTCAGGTTATCATGGTTCCCCTTTCCGGAGGCGGGCTTCTTTCCGGGATAGCTATGGCTGCGAAAAGTATAAATCCATCGATTCATGTAGTCGGAGTTTCAGTAGAGCGTTCACCTGTAATGCTGAAAAGTCTTGAGGCTGGGAAGCCTGTGATTCTGGAAGAAAAATTTACCCTTGCAGACTCCCTTCTTGGTGGTATTGGGAAGGACAATAAATACACCCTTAACATGATAGAACAATATGTAGATGAACATATTGTTGTAAGCGAAGAAGAGATTGAAAAAGGTATGTTTTTTGCCTTTGATAAACATAGCCTTCTTATTGAAGGTGGGGCTGCAGTAGGTATTGCTGCTGTTCTTGCCAATAAAATTAATCTTAAGGGAAAACTTGCCGGACTGGTATTAACCGGAAGTACTATAGATCAGAAAAAATATATCGAAGTTTTGAATAAGCATTCAAAATAGTATCAGGAGTTAAATACTTATGAGTGGAATACATATTATCAGTGAAAAAGAATTACGAAGCCTCGTAAAACTGGATTTAGAAATAGTAGAGTCTGTAAAGGTTGGATTCAGTGAACTGGAAAAGGGGAATGCAACAGTACCTCCCATTATGATGATTCCTGTTCCTGAAAAATCAGGTGAAGTTGATATAAAAAGTGCTTATATAAAGGGCCTGGACAGACTTGCAGTAAAGGTTGCTTCGGGATTTTTTGAAAATAGTAAACTGGATCTACCTTCCGGTAGCGGTCTTATGCTTGTTTTAAGTTCAGAAACGGGTTTTCTAAAGGCTGTACTCCTTGATAACGGATATCTTACACATGTTCGAACAGGTGCTGCCGGTTCTATAGCGGCAGAATATCTTGCACCCGAAACTGTAGAGAATGTAGGTGTAATAGGTTCAGGATTACAGGCTAGATATCAAATGCAGGGTCTCTTTCTGAAAAGAAAATTTTCAACTATTCGTATGTTCAGTCTCGATTCTGATGAGGTAAGAGATGAATATGTAAGGGACTTGGAAAAGGAATTAGGCGTTAAAGTGATTAAAGCAGGATCTGTAGAAGAGGTCGTAAAAGAGAGTAGTGTTGTTGTTACAACTACTCCAGCTCGAACTGGCTATATCAATAGTGAATGGCTGCATTCGGGATTACATATCACTGCAATGGGTTCTGATACAGAGGTTAAGCAGGAACTTTATTCCAGCGTTTTCGCTAAGGCTGATATAGTTTCATGTGATCTTAAGAGTCAGTGTTTTCGTCTGGGAGAACTCAGGTCCGCAGTTGAAGATGGAGTTTTATCCCTTGACAGCCCTGTTGTAGAACTTGGAGAGTTTATTAATAAAAAGAATCCTGGCAGAACATCAGATAAACAGATTACTGTATGTGATCTTACAGGCGTTGGAGTGCAGGACACAATGATATCTCTTACAGCCTATGATCTTGCCTTGAAAAACGGTATTGGCACACTCTTAGGCTAGAAGGAAGGTATATATTTATGGAATCACAATTGCGATTTGCCAAAGAGGAATTTGCAGAAAGAATCAGGCGTACAAAGGAGCTGATGGATCACAGGGGAATTGAAGTACTCATGGTTATGGATCCCGGTGGAATGAACTATCTCTCCGGTTATGATGGATGGTCGTTCTATGTGCATCAGGGGCTTCTCCTGTCCCTCAATGACGATGCTCCTCATTGGTTTGGTCGAAAACAGGATTCGAATGGAACCCGTATTACAACCTGGCTTGATGAGGATCATATTCACGGATATGAAGATTTCTATGTGCAATCAAGATATACTCACACAATGCGTTATGTAGCCGAAGTCATGGATGAACTTGGTCTGACAAAAAAAAGTCTGGGTTTAGAGATGGATGGATACTGGTTTAATGCCAAAATGTATCAGGAACTGATCCAGAAGCTGCCCGGTGCTAGGCTGATGGATGCAACAAACCTAGTAAATTGGGTTAAAACAATTAAATCTGATGGAGAGATTAATTACATTCGGGAGGCGTCAAGGATATGTGAACGAGTGATGCAGACCGCAATTGATAATATCGAGGTCGGAGTAATGGAGAAAGATGTTGCTTCCATGGTGACTGCAGCACAGATTTACGGAACAGAAGAATATGGTGGATCTTCTCCTGCAATTTTCCCAATAATGCCCACAGCAGAAAGAACTTCAACTGCCCATATGACTTTTCATCCTGATAGAAAATACCAGAAAAATGATGTTGTAATTCTGGAACTGGCGGGGGCCAGATATAATTATAATTCTCCTCTATCCAGAACTATGTACCTTGGTGAACCTCCTGCAGATCTTAGAAGAGTTTCTGATGTTGTAATAAAAGGTCTCAAAGATACTCTGGAATTCGTCAAACCAGGCATTAGTGCTGAAGCAGTTGAAGAACGGTGGAGAAGTAATCTTGTTGGAACTGGTATAGAGAAACCTTCCAGAGTAGGTTATTCTTTTGGGCTTAACTATGTACCTGACTGGGGTGAACACACTGTAAGTTTACGACCAGGAGATAAAACAATTCTTAAACCTGGAATGACTATTCACTTCATGCCTGGAATATGGCTGGATACTTATGGATTCGAATGTAGCGAACCTTTTTTGGTAACCGAGACTGGATGTGAAAAACTGATTGATTTCCCGGAAAAATTATTTATCAAATAGCGATTATGCGTTAAGGATAGGAAGGGCGCGCAGCGGTCGGTTATTGTTGTAGGGACAGGTCGCGACCTGTCCCTACAACGGGGGCAACGTCCAAATAAATATTATTTAAATTCCGTCATTATTTCACTGGTTGTTTTACTTGTTGCTGCTAGGTCAAAAACTGTCTGCAGACGTTCTTCCAGACATGATTTATCTTCTTTATAGAAAACACCCGTATACATATGTTCATCAGAATAAGCATATTTGAATGCAGACATTTTGTCAGAATTGTCATAATTTTCCGGCAGGGGTTTTACAATATCTTTAAGTTTTGAGTAGGGGAGGACAGAGTAAGTTACACATGGGGACATTATATATACAAGAGAAAAGCCTTTGTGCTGAATAGCTTCAGTTAGAATTGAATGCATCGATTTCATGTCTGTACTGGTTGTTCTTGCAATATAGCCAATATTGTATGAAAGAAACATTGCTATGGGGTTAAGTGCTTCTTCGTATACACCGTAGGGTGCTGTATTTGTATTGTATTCCAGGGGTGTTGTTGGAGAACTTTGTCCTTTTGTCATTCCATAGACATTATTATCGAGAATAATATAAGTAAGATTTACATTTTTTCGTGCAGCATGGGCAATATGCCCTCCACCTATACTTAGTCCATCACCATCACCACCTATAGTTATAACATGCAGATCCGGTCGTACTGCTTTAAGCCCTGTAGCAGTTGGTAATGCTCTACCATGAGTGCCATGGAGAGAATAGGAATTAAAATAGTGAGAAAATCTTCCTGAACATCCAATTCCAGAAATTATAGCAATTTCTTCTGGTTTAAATTCCAAAGCTTTGAATGTTTTATCCAATGCTGCAAGTACACCAAAGTCACCGCATCCTGGACACCATACTGGTTTTATAGATTTGCTCTTATATGTATTAACTGCTTGTGATATTGTCTTCATCTGCAATCCTCGCTACTTTCATTATGGCGTTGTATATCTCATCCGCTGTAAATGGCATTCCCTCACATTTATGTACCTCTATGGGTTTTACACCGAACTTGGCCTTTATAAAATGTGCAAACTGTCCTGTTAAATTTTCCTCTACAATAATTAGATGCTTCAATCTGTGGAGGAACTTCGAAATTTGTCGTTCTGGTAATGGGGAGATTGTGTGTGGGTGTATATGTCTTATTTTTACTCCCTCCAGTTCAGCCAAATATCTGGCTTCACGTATGGCTCCTTCTGTTGAGCCCCAACCCATTATTCCAATTCGAACATTAGGATCACCATATGTCTCTATTGGGTTTTTCTCAAAAGCTTTGGATACTTCATCTAATTTTCTAAAACGCTTTTTACTCATTTTAAGATGGTTATCAGGTTCCTGATTGGTTTTACCGTATTCATCATGCTCAAGCCCTGTTGCAAGATACTGACCCTCTGGTGTCCCGGGTCTTGCAACAGGGGAAATACCTGTTTTTGTATCTTTATAACGTTTGTAGTCTAACAATTCTTCTTCTGTAGGAATTTGTCTTTGAACAAGATCTATATGCTCAGCATTAGGGATTTTTACTTTTGTTTTTCTGTCGTATTTATCAACCATAAAGATTTTAGCAAAGTTAGGCATTTTAACTGTGGCTTTTCTATAACCAATTGATTGGTCTGTAAGCAATATAACAGGCATTTGATATTTTTCAGCTAAATTAAAGGCTCTAATTGTTTGATAAAATGTGTCTTCAACACCCGTTGGTGCAAGAATAATACGGGGAGATTCTCCTGCCGAACCGTATACCGCAAATTTCATGTCACCCTGCTCTGTTTTAGTAGGTAGTCCGGTACTTGGACCTCCTCTTTGTACATCAACAATTACTATGGGAAGTTCCAGCATGGATGCAAGACTCATCTGTTCTGCCATTAGCTGCAGACCTGGGCCGGAGGTTGGGGTTATTACTTTTTCTCCACCAAATGATGCTCCTATAATTGCAGATATTGCCGCAATTTCATCTTCCATCTGTATTGTTTTCCCTCCAACAAGGGGCAGGTATTTTGAAAGAGTTTCAAATATTGATGTAGATGGAGTTAGAGGATAACCTGCTGAGAATCTGCATCCGGCAGCTATAGCACCTAAAGCAACTGCCTGGTTACCCGAAATAAACATATAATCTTCCGCGGCGGCTTCACTTTTTGAGAGATCCATTACTGTTGTAACTCCCATCTCTTTTGCCGCACTGGCACCAGCTTTTAGCGCTTTTATATTACCGGCTACAACCTTTTCACCTTTTGAACCGTACCTGTCATTAATTAGTTTTTCCAGGCCTGGATGTTCAAGACCGTATAAATGACTGAGAATTCCCAGAACAACAACATTTTTACCAAGAGGTCTTCCAATAGTGTCCACAGATATTTTTGAAAATGGTATAGGGTAATTAATGAAATTTTTAGAGTCATCTATGACCGTGAACTCAGGATCGTAGATAAGAATTCCACCTTCTTTTAAGTAAGGACTTGATTTATCATAGGCTTCCTGGTTAAAGGCAACCAGACAGTCCACGAAACTACCCATTGAATAGATGGTAATATCTTTGATTCTTATCTGGGTCATTGCATATCCACCCTTCATTTCTGTAGGGTAGGTAATAAATGTAAATACATGATAGCTGGTTCTGGCCACTGCTTTTGCGAAAAGTTCGCCACAGCTCATAACACCTTCACCACCTTCTCCTGCTACTCTTATAATAAAGTCAATTTTAGATTTAAGTTTAGGTTTACTAACTTTTCCCATAAAAACTTCCTTATTTTTTCTATTCCTAACAGTCTAATAGCCTACAGTCTAAATACCTTCTTTCCCGCCTGGTTGGCAAATTTCTGTTAAGACCCTACCGCTGGATTTAGGATGCAGGAAAGCAATCTTTGTTCCATGTGCACCTTCTCTGGCAGTTTTATCAAGCATTTGAATATCATTATCTTCCATATGCTTTATTTCACTGACTATCCCATCGGTTTCATAGGCTATATGATGAATACCATCTCCCTTTTTTTCAAGAAATTTGGCTATGGGGCTATCCTGGGATGTTGGTTCTAAAAGTTATATTTTTATTTCACCTACTTCAAACATTGCTACCTTTACTTTCTGATCAGCTACTTCTTCAGATCCAAGGCTTTTAAAACCCAGAACGTCTCTGTAAAACGGAATTTGAGCTTCCAGGGATGACACAGCAATACCTATATGATTAATTTTTTTGATCATTACAGAACATTCTCCTTTTTTAACTCCATCATTTTCTTATTTATAAAATTGTTAGGTCTAATTTCTCTGTTGTAAACTCTTTCTATCCATAATTCAATATTTTCTTCCATATTGAGTTTTGTAT
>JAQIBN010000026.1 GCA_027859095.1 Spirochaetia bacterium
TAAAAAATATTGATCTAGGAGTGGGAGCTCTTAGGCATTTGGTCATTTCCAGTAAAAATAATAAATTATATGTTTCAGATATGTTACATGGAACAATATCTGTATTAAACCTTAAAACAGATTCTGTAATTAAAACATTTTATGCAGGAAGTAATATAAATACAATAAAATTATCTCCTGATGGTCAGAAACTCTTTATTTCTTCCAGAGGACATAATAATGAAAATGGATACCTCCAAAAAGGTCCTGATTTTGGGAAAATATTTGTCTATGACACAGTTACTAAAGCAATTACAGATTGGACATGGGGAGGTAACCAACCAACAGGTTTAGCTATATCGCCAGATGGCTCCATTCTGGCATTTACAGATTTTTTGGATTACCGCGTTGAAATCTATAGAATAGAACCCTAGGGGCGAACGGCCGTTCGCCCCTACGGATTGATTTACAATACATTTATGCTATACTGGATGTGATAAATAGTAAGGTGCTCTACACCACTACTAAAATAAAAGGAGATTTCATGAAAAAAATATTACTGTTACTAATGATTATCATGTTAACAACATCCCTGTTTGCAGGAAATGCAAAGATGGCAGAAGCTGATAAACTTCACGAAGAAGCTAGCTATGAGGCAGAATTCAAGCTATTGGAAGGAGAATTGACTTCCGCAGGTAATAATAATGATAAATCTGAAATTCTCTGGAGAATGTCCAGAGCCACTCTTGCAATTACCGACCAGCTGGAACGTGATGGTGCTTCAAAAGATAAACTTCTGTCTGAATTTCAGATTGCCTGGGATTATGCAACAGAAGCACTATCTTATAATGAAGATAACTACAATGCCTATTATTGGCGTGCTGCAAATATAGGGAGATGGGGACAGACTAAGGGGATACTTAATTCTCTGTTCAAAGCAAGCGAAATGAGAGATGATCTTGAAAGAGCTGTAAATAGTAATCCTAACCATGGGGATTCATATAAAGTCCTGGGCATGCTTTACGATTCTGTACCCGGAATTATTTCCTTTGGGAATAAGGCTTATGCAGTTTCGCTGGCAAGAAAATCTATTGATAACCAGGATGAACCAGACCGACCTTATGACTATTCTTACTACCTTGAATTGGCAAAGCACCTTTGGAATAGAAATTGGAAAGAGAGTAAAAGAATTCGTGAACAGAAAAAGCAAAAAGGTAAATTTGAGTCTAAAAGCTCTCAAATGAAAAAGAATTGGTTTTATGATGGATTGGTTGATTATTCAAAAGCAACTGCCTATAGTGCCAGTGGTGTTAAAAATATGTCTGATAGAGAAGAAGCTGTTATAATATTAGACTGGCTTCCTGTTGAAATAAATAAACTATCTGATAAAAAACCAGGTGATTTTGATGATATTGAAGAAGCAAAAGAACTTTTGGCTGATTGGAAATAGGGAAACTATGTAAGGGCAGTCACAAGGATTTGCGAGCAAACCCTTGTGGCTGCCCCTAGGGTCTACGAATTACGGATGTTTCTATTTAACAGACTGGCCTTGGTTAATTTATTTCCTTTTCTTCTTATCTCCAGCGCAACCTTCTCAACCTTCTTACTCTGTTCATAACTATCTTCAAACAGTTCAATCTGCCCTCTGGTATTAATATCTTCCAAAGAACTAAGGCCTAACCCTATAAGGCGTATTGTTTCTGATTTTTTCCATTTTTTATGAAAAAGTTTATTTGCAATATCAAATAATTCTTCAGCAGAATTAATTACAGAATTATGAGTTTCACGAACAGTAATGGTTGTAAAATCAGAATATCTTAATTTTAGCTGAACAGTCCGACCCTTCTCTTCAGCTTCCAGGACTCTGAACATTACTTTATATGAAAGTTCCAACAATGTTAATTTTAGAACTTCTGCATCCTTTGTGTCCTCTCCAAATGTTATTTCATTACTTACTGATCTATTCTTAATTTCTCCTGTATACATTCCAGGATCAATACCCCTGACAATTTTATATAAAAAATCTCCAGATGAGCTCCCGAGAAGATTCTCCAATTGTGATTGATCAATTGATCTTAGATCCCCAGGAGTAAAAATATTATAGTTCTCCAGCCTTTCAAGTGTTTTCTTACCCAGTCCCCATAAATCTCCAAGCTTTAAGGAATCTATAAACTCAATCTCTTTCCCTTTCTGAACTATGTATAGGCCATTAGGCTTTTTATATTCAGAAGCAAGTTTTGCAAGGAATTTGTTGTGGGCAATACCAACTGAAATGTTAAGATCTGTATCTATTTTTATTCTGGCTTTAATTTTATGTCCAGTTTCGACCGGGGTTCCAAATAACTTTTCTGTTCCCGTCATATTAAGAAAGGCTTCATCAACTGAAATTTGAATAACATCGGGTGTAAAATCATTAAAAGCAGCCATTATTGTACGGCTAACTTCCTGATATCTTTTCATCCGAACAGGAAGATAGATACCATCTCTGCATCTGGCATATGCCTGGGATATGGGCATAGCTGAATGGATTCCAAACTTTCTTGCCTCATAAGAACAGGCGGCCACAACACCCCGGTGACCAGGACTGGCACCTATTATAACAGGCTTACCCAGATACTCAGGATTATCGGCCTGTTCTACAGAGGCATAGAATGCATCCATATCCACATGGAATATTAGTTGGTCGCTACTAATAGCTTTCAAACTGACTGTTCAAATTCTCTAAAATAGACATTCTGTCAGAATCTGTTTCAGTTTTAAGTCTTCTTTGAACGAGAGAATTGAGAATAGTTCTATTAGCATCTTCAAGAGTACCCATGAGATAATCAGAAATATCTTCATCAGTACTAACATCAAGGAGGAGAGAAAGTGATTTTTCATCTCCTATATGGGATAATACATAAACTGTTCTTTCTTTTATTGTTGCCATTTTATCTTCTACCAGCAGTAAAGAAGCAAGATTGGAGGTCTCATCTGACCCCATATCTCCAAGAGCTTCCAGTATTGAAATACGAAACATATCATCATCATTCCGCTTAAAGCTGTTGACAAGAGCTTTCTCAACTGAAGGATCAGTTGAAGATAGTGTTCTTAAAGAATTAACTGCTGCAAGCTTTAGAGTCTCATCACTCTCTCTTAATGCTACAGTGGCAAGGTTATCTGTAATATCCTTATTTACAGTCCCCATTTCACCTAAAGCTTTTATTCCATAAAGCTTTAACATCCTGTACTTTGAATCTTTAAGCTTTAATGTAGTAAGTAGTGTTTTCCAGACTTCCTGACGGGCAGAATCATATCCCATGGAGCCAAGGGCTCTAACAGCATTGATCCTAACTTCAATAGATTCAGTCTCACTGGGAACCAGTTTTTGAAGCTCTGTTACTACTTTGACATTATTTGCCGGACTCATCCTATAGAGGGTCCAGGTCGCATTTTTCTTTACTTCAGGATAAGTAGAACCAAGAAGGTTTAAAACCGTAACAATTGAGCCTGTATCCGCTATTCTGGAAAGAAGGTCAGAAGAAACCGTTAGAAATTGCTCGTCGGTACTTAAGTTTACACCTCTGTTTATTCCACCAATCACGACTGGTCCATTTTGTACATATAATTTTTCCAATGTATTTGCTGCTGAATTTCTAACTGCTTTATTTTCACTTCCAAGATACCCAACAACAAGAGCAACTGCTCTGAAACCATTTTTATTAATGCCAATTGCATCTAAGAGAACAGTTTTAAGTTCATCTGATGTTTTTGAATCTTGAAGGAGTGAAGAAAAAGACAAAATAATACTTGGATTTATATTTAAACTTAATGAATTAACTAATTCCACAAGAACATCTTCAGATTTTTCTGTTTTTAGAATAGGAGTAAGCAAAGCCGTCGCAGCAGCTGTTTTATATGCAGCAATACCACTTATTGCAAGAATTCTTATCTCTGGATCCGTATGACTAAGATATTCAGTTAAAAAAGAATAAACCTTTCTATCTTTTATTCCGCTGCTGCTTAAACTGGCAAGGGAAGAAACAATAGTTTTTTCAGTTTCATAGTCTGTTCCTGTTTCTTCTTCACTCCCTGTATCAAGAAGGGAAAGAATAAGTTTTACACTTTCATCTCCACCTGTTTTTCCAAGAGCCATAATAAGAGTATTTTTAAGTTTCCCTGGTTCTTCACTATTTAAACTATCCATAAGAATTTTTCTGGCTTCTGTACTACCAATATTTCCAAGGGATATGGCAGTTTCAATACTATAATCCGGAGATGATAATAATTCCTGTAAGTAAGGAATGGCTTCCTTCGCCTTTAACCTGCCTAAAGTACGTATGGCAGCAAGTACTTTTGTTATATTACTTGCTTTTTCCTTAATAATTGTATGAATAGTTAAATTTGTTAATAATTCTTTGTCATCTGCATTTAATTCAGGTAAAGGATAACCAGCTTCTATCATACGAAATAGTTCAAGATTTGCTTTTGCAAAAGCATCTTCATATTGACGTTCTTCTTTCCTGTATGCATTAAGCATAGTTGCAATAAAGCCTGACATTTTTACTTTTGCCGCCTTCATAGCAGAAGGAGTTAGATATAGATCATTTGCCCCTAATCTCTCCTTTTCAGCGACTATTTCATCTATCAAGCTTGAATAATTTAGAGAAATAAGCTCGGGTATATTCCCGGAGACATTTGTAAGGGAAGATTTTATAGATAAGAGCTTCTCCATTGCAATAAATCTAAAGTTAACACTAACAAAATCAAGAATTTCCTGAACCTGAACTATTCCATCTTTAACGCTGGAATCCGGAACTTTCTCATCCATATCTTCAAGTCTGTCAATTTCTCCATTCCCATTCAAATCTATATAATCATTGGATAATTTAGGGAAAATTTTTGTAAATTCACGTCCTAAAGCAGTATCTACAATTTTTGCTGACAGAGTATTACTAAAGGCGAAAACTAATACCAATATCAGGAGGCCAATTAAATATATCTTTTTCATAGGAAACATCCTAATAGATAACTTTCAAACTATCAATGTTATTTTCCTACACTTATTTTTTTTTCAAAAATAATACTGTGAATAACTGCAAAACTATTTGAATTCAGTCTAACTTCATCAGGATAATTGGAGTAAATCAAAAATATGGTCATTTCTCCTTTATAATCAGATGGGAGGGTAAAAGAAATATTCAATGGGAGCCTTGGATTTGTTTCAATTTTAAATTCTGCTGTTTTGTCATCAATATTTAATACATTAAAATTTGAATCAAACAGAAAGATATCCTCTTCTCCGTCTAACATAGCAGTTATTCCATCAGGTTTTGAAATTGAATTTATTGTAATTAAATATTGAGTTCTATTTAGAAAACTTTTTTTTGTTAAATTTATTTCAGGGATACGTTCAAATACTGTATCAGGAATAGTATAACTATTTTCAGATGTATTTATAATATTATTTATTGATAATGATGTATAACTAAATTCACCTAATGGTTCAGTACTTTCAAACAAAATATTCCTGGTACTATGGTCTAAGGAAATATTCTCTGTAATTGTTATGGGTTGCAAACGGCCCTTAATATATGGATTAAAAGTAGCTAAATATATAAACAAATATATACTTAAGATCCCAAGGAATATGTCACTTCCAATTGTTATTATTTTGGCCCTTCGATTATTATGCGGGTGAAATATAAACTGTAATCTAAAAATCATAAGTGCAATAGGTATCAAAGTTGCTGTTATAATTAGATTACCTAGAACAGGTGATAAAAGAATTAACTCAATTACCCTTTTAATATCCAAAAGGAAGATATTAATAACACCTCCTAGAAGAACTAATATTGGAAGCACTAAAAAAGCTAATTTAATCCATCTGTTTCCAAAAATTGTAAAAGCAAAAGTAAAAACAAGGACTGGTAAAAGATAGTAGGAAAAAGCAATATCAATAGAAATTAACAATAAAAAATCAAAAATGATAAAAATCAAAGCTGCAGCACTGTAAAAGGATCCTCTCCTTGCAAAATGTATTCCCTTAAATAATCG
>JAQIBN010000091.1 GCA_027859095.1 Spirochaetia bacterium
ATCATTAGTTAGAAAAATTAGTGATAATATTTTATAGGGGTGTGAGTATGACAAAACTGGAAAAGCATTTTCTTAAATACAGAGAAAATATAATAGGTATTAATTCAACATTTACAGGCCCCTATGGGGAAGTCCCTTTAGTATATGCTGATTGGATTGCCAGTGGAAGATTATATGAGCCCATTGAGAAGCGACTTCAGGAAGTAATTGGTCCAATGGTTGGAAATACTCACTCCGAATCCTCTGAGACTGGTAGGGCCATGACTCTTGCCTATCATCTTGCCAATAAAATGATTAAAAAACATGTAAATGCCGATGAAAATGATGTGCTAATTACTGCAGGTGCAGGTATGACAGCTGTCATAAATAAATTACAGAGAATTCTTGGGCTCAAAGCTCCATGCATGGTTAATTCTCTTAATTTTACAAAAGGAATACCTTGTGAAAGGGTATCTAAAGAACATAATGATAATCATCCTGTTGTTTTTGTAACCCATATGGAACATCATTCCAATCATACCTCCTGGCTGGAAACAATTTCCGATGTTATAGTTCTTCAGCCTACAGATGATCTTAAAGTAAGTTGTGATGAACTTGAAAAGCAGCTTTTAAAATATAAAAGTAGAAAAATCAAAATAGGGGCTTTTTCTGCCTGCTCAAATGTTACGGGCCTATTTCCACCTTACAGAGAGTTAACCAGGATAATGCATCAACATGGAGGAATTGCTTTTATTGATTTTGCTGCATCAGCACCATATGTGGATATAGATATGCACCCGGAAAATGATCCAGATGGTTACCTTGATGGTATTGTTTTTTCTCCTCATAAATTTTTGGGAGGGCCAGGAACTTCTGGTGTTCTTGTTTTTAATTCCAGTTTATATCATTCAAAAATTCCGGATAATCCAGGTGGTGGCACTGTAAATTGGACCAATAAATGGGGAGAAAGAAGTTATTTTGATGATATTGAAGCCCGGGAGGATGGGGGGACACCAGGATTTCTTCAGGCAATAAGAGCTGCTCTTGTTATTGATCTTAAAAACTCAATGGGGGTAAGGCCGATTGCTGAAAGAGAAGAAGAATTAATGGGAAAGGCATTTGAAAGTTTCCAGGGAATTCCTGAAATTCATACTCTTGGGGATGATAAGGAATCAAGAATAGGGGTACTTTCTTTTTATATTGAGGGTATAAATCATAATCTGGTTGTAAGGTTGCTTAATGATCGATTTGGAATTCAGGTTAGAGGAGGCTGTTCCTGTGCCGGAACCTATGGTCATTATCTTCTTCATGTTACCAAATCTCAATCAAAAAAAATATCAACAATGATTGATCATGGTGATTTGTCCCAAAAACCAGGATGGGTTCGAATTTCATTTCACCCTACAATGACTGATAAAGAACTTGATTATATTTTAGATTCTGTTAAATTGGTAATTATCAACCAGGATAAATGGGTAGAAGATTATTATTATGATAATAAAAGCGGTGAATATGTTCATAAAACATGGTCTGCACCTACAGAAGAAGATTATAAGGAGTGGTTTAATTTAGCTGAATAAAAATCTCAAAAACGCCATGTAATCGTAAATAAGGGCGAATTGATTGCAGAAGTTACAAGCACTTAATAAAAGGAGAAATAAAAAATGGGTAAAAGACTATATGTAGGAAATCTGCCTTTTTCACAAACTGATGAAACTTTGGTAGCGCTGTTTGCTGAGTTTGGGACAGTTGAATCTGCAAAGGTAATTACAATTAGAAATTCTGGTCGAAGTAAAGGATTCGGTTTTGTTGAAATGTCTACAGAAGAGGAAGCTCTTTCAGCTATTGAAAATATGAATGAAAAAGAAGTTGAAGGAAGAAATTTAACAGTAAATGAAGCTAAACCTATGGAAAGAAATGATCATCGGGATGTTGGTGCTGAAGGATATTAAACAATAATGGCAAACAGGGCTTATAAATGATCTACAAAATTTTATTATTTATTGTAATTTTTAGTATTATTATTTACAACCCACTATTTGCTCAGGATTACAACAGGGCTAACTCTTTATTTAACAAGGGTACTTTTCAGTATAAGGAAGGTCATTTTGAGGAAGCAATAGACTTATATAACAGTGCAGAAGCTATATATTTGAAGTTGAGTCAAGAAAAGGATTTATCTGCTTATACCAGTTTGGGGAGAGGTCTTGCGTATAAATCCTTATTTGATTATAAATCTGCTATAATTGATTTTAAAAAATCTATCAAGAGGACAATAAAGCAGGAACAATTAGATGTTCTTCTAAGTGCTTATTCATATCTGGCAGATAGTTATTATTCAGTTGATAATTGGGCAGAGGCATATGAAACATATGAAATAGGGCTGAAATATGCATTGAAAAATGATGATTCAGAATATTTTCCTAATTTGTACGAGGGGCTTGGTAATATTGAATTTGCATGGGGTAAATATACTGATGCAGAGGGATTTTATTTATTAGCATTACAGTATGCAAAAGAACAAAAAGTAGAAGATAGCATAATCAAGATTGAGATTGGATTTGGACGTATTGAGCATGCAAGAAATAATCTAAATAAAGCTATTGAAATTTATTATGGTGACTGAGAAATTCTTACCAGCCTCCCGAAGCACCTCCACCACCGAATCCGCCTCCTCCACCTGAGAATCCACCGCCTCCAAAGGAACCTCCACCAAAAGAGCTGCCCCCCAAACCGCTGTGCCTTCTGGAAGAAGAACTCAGCATCGATCCCAGGAATAAGGCCTGTAAAAATCCACCCCGCCTTCTTCCTCTTCTTGCCAGGGACGATATAAAGAAAATTATTATAAAGAAAATAAAATTAAATGGTATACCAGATCTGGAGCTGGTGGTTCGACCGTCTCCAGAAGAAATAATCTCTTCGGATATGTCTGAAGTTGAACTTATAACGGAGCTGGCTGCAATTGTTCCCTGATAGAGTCCATTGGCAAAATTACCTTTTTTGAACTCAGGAATTATAATCTCTCGTATAATGTAACCGCTTTTTACATCTGTAAGCAGGCCTTCAAGACCGTATCCAACTTCTATACGTACTTTCTTCTCATTCATTGCCAGAAGGATCAGGAAGCCGTTGTCTTTCTCTGACTGTCCAAGTTGCCAATTTTCTGCTACTCGAATTGAAAAAGACTCCAGGGAGTCTCCATCCAGGGTAGGTATTATTAGTAGCGCTCCCTGGGCTGTAGTCGTCTTTTCCATATTGGCTAATATCTGTGCAATCTGTTGTTCCTCAGAGCTACTTAAGATATTTGCATAGTCATTTACGTAACCCTTCAGTGCCGGTACTTCAAGAGAGACCAGGTTTGCAGCTGTAATAAAGAGAAAGGTAATAAAAAGTATATATTTTATATGCTTCATCTAATCCTCCAGTATATTGATATCATTGGGTAGTTCGTTGGTATCATTTTTAATAGGGAAGTGATTTGCAAGCAGTTCACCACATTCCTCTATGGCTGTTATAATACCTGCAGCTGTTTTGCCAGCTTTTATATCTTTAACAAGATTATTTACAATAGTATCCCAATTTTCTTTGGGTATTAGTTCATTAATACCTTTGTCGGCCAGTAGCTCTATCCTCTTTTCACGATATGAAATGAAAATTAGGATACCTGTACGGTCTCTTGTATTCGCAAGGCCTGCCTCTGCGAAATGACTGACAGCTCTTTGTTTTACACTTTTCCTGATAATCTTTCCAGGAACAATTATTCTATCAAACCCAGGAATATTTGCCAGGAGGTAGAGCAACCCTGTAACAGCAATGATCAATGCACCTATAAATACAGCATAGTAAACTGAAGAATAGTCCCAGAAAAGAGTTTCCATCCATCTTGATATAGGGTCATAAAAGTACAATGCTATAAGATAACTTAGAAATCCCCCAATCAGGGCAGCGAGAAGTTCATAGAATGCATAGTCTGAGCTTTCTTTGATTATTGCTGTGACTAGTTCTCCTGAGGTCTTTCCTTCTGCTTCAGCTGTAGCTTTTTTAATATTATTCCTTTCTTCCTCTGTGAGTATAAATCTCTTCATTTATCTGCCTTTTTATCTGTCTTATTAAAATTTAACTTCCGGAACTGTATCTGCTCCCTTGGTAGATTCAAAGTACTGAGCTTCACGGAACCCAGACATGTTGGCTATAATCATTCTTGGGAACTGTTTTATATAGGTATTATATATTTTAACAGTATCATTGAAGCGTTTACGTTCTACAGCTATCCTGTTTTCGGTTCCTTCAAGCTGATCTTGTAGGGCAAGAAAATTCTGATTTGCCTTAAGATCCGGATATTGTTCAGATATTACCATTAGACGTTGAAGAGCTCCTGAAAGTTCTCCCTGAGCCTGCTGGAATCTTTTGAATGCTTCCGGATCCTGCAGAACTTCATCGGAAACATTAATAACGCCCCCGGCTCTGGATCTTGCCTCTGTTACAGCCTTTAGGGTATCACTCTCGTGTGCCGCATAACCCCTGACCGTTTCTACTAAATTAGGTATTAAGTCGAAGCGGCGCTGATAGACATTTTCAACCTGCCCCCAGGAGGATTTTACACCTTCATTGTAGTCAACCATATTATTATAGCTGCTTTTAAAGCCTGAATAGATACTGAATATAATTATTACAAGAATAATAATTGGTATGAGCCATTTGTAAGTTTTACTGGACAATATTATCTCCTCTGCTTCGAATTAGACTAAAAATACTCATTTAAAATTGATGCAGCAACAAAAATATAAAAAAAAAGATTTCATACTTTTTGTAGATTACACTACTGCTCGGGTATGCCACTGAAGAAAGGGAGCCGTGTTGTATTCAGTTACAGAGTTCCAGTAGGAATAGCCGGAGTTATTATCGGGATACTTCATTTTCTACCTTATTACTTATGCAAACAAAAAAAGGAAAAATAGAATTTTAGCAAAAGGTATTCTTTCCAAAGATCGGGAGAAGAAGCATATTTAAAAATACTTCAACATCATTTCTATACTCTGCCCTAATAAAATGATGGATTGACAATTTCTTCTCTATCCCTGATTATTGAAGAATGATAATAAACTATCTCGAAAATGTACTTAAATTCTATTCTGACTGGAATTCAGTGAATTCCCTTATTGCAGCTGCAGGGCTGGTTCTATTATTAGTACTGCTGGAAATTATTATTACTGTTGCTATCCGTCGAAACTTAAAGCCGTTCGAAGAGAAAAGAAAGATTATACTTCCGCCATGGGCATTGCGTATCCTCAGGGTTTTTCTAAGGTTTCTGCTGATTTTTATGTTTATAAAAATGGTTCAATCATCTACCGTTCCTGAGTATCCATGGAATCTGGTTTTCTATGCACCGACACTTGTAATCCTTTTTTCAGGTATACTGATTACTTTATACAAGGCAATATCTATTCTGGAAAAGAAGAAATTCAATGATTTCCCGGAAGATTCATTAAAGAAGCAGCTTTTAGTTGTTTCACGCAGGGGTTTGAAGACTACTTTGTTTCTTATTCTGCTATCCTTACTGCTTTGGAGGGTTCTTGAACTCTTCCCTGCAGAAGTTCGGGCTTCAGGAATTGTTACAGGATTGATAATTGCAAATGGTGTGATTCTTATCATTTTCCTTTTTCTGATAGTCCATCAGTTCTTTGTCTCTGCCCGGGGGCTTTATATTCATAAAACAGGCAGAACAACGTTAAAGATCTTTATTGATGCCCTGTCTGTTCCGGTTCGCATACTGATCATCGCTCTCGCAGCAATCTGGATGAAGACTCTTGTTCCCAATGCTCCGGGAACCTTGCATATTCTGAGCCAGCTCATCAGTTTTTTGTTTTTATCTTCAGTTATCGCCTTTATTTACCGGGCTTCAGAGTTCTTTGGATCCAGAATAAGCCGTTATTCTGATGAGGAAACTAACTCCCTTGATAAGACCCTGGTTGAGATGATGAGGATGATACTAAGGATACTTATTATCACAGCCAGTGTATTTGCAGCCATCCGAATTTTTACCGGACAGCCTTTAACTACACTTCTTGCAGGACTGGGGATTGGAGGACTGGCAGTTGCCCTGGCTGCCCAGGATACGCTGAAGAATTTTTTTGGAAGTATAATGATCATGTCCGACAAACCCTTTAAGATCGGTGAAAGGGTCGTGGCAGAAGGTTATGATGGAGTAATTGAAGGCATAGGATTCCGCAGTACCCGAATGCGAACCTTGACTGGTCATCAGGTAATAATTCCCAATGATAAGATGGCCATCTCAGCTATAGAGAATATCGGAAGACGGCCGACTATCAGAAGATTAACCAATATAACCATTACCTATGATACACCGCCTGAGAAGATTGAACAGGCTCTGACAATAATCAAGGGAATTCTGGAAAACCATGAAGGCATGCTTGAAGATTTTCCACCAAGGGTCTATTTCAGTGAGTTTAATCCCGATTCCCTGAATATCCAGGTAATCTACTGGTATTCCCCTCCGGACTATTGGCAGTATATGGACTTCACAGAGAGGGTAAATCTTCAGATTATGAAGGAATTTAATCGAGAAGGGATCAAATTTGCTTTTCCAAGTACCACAACCTATCTCGAACAACCCGAAGGACAAAGCCTCCGGCTGGACATGGGCAGGGAATGGAAGGAGAAATAACAAGCTGCAAAAACTTTGTCTGCAGTTATTCGCGTTAATATAATCTCCGACTCTGCGTAATCCGGAACTGCTCTTCAATCAATGGAAAGCTGTAGAAAATATATTACCCGAAATCCATTATTGTTGCTGAATAATTTTTCCAATAATTAATAATAAAGTACTGCACGGTTTAACTTTTGCTTATTTTTGTTACAACCATTTCCTTCGCCTGAAGAAGCCTATCATGGTGATTGCTACTGCGAGGAGAACACCCCAGAATATGAAATAGCTGTATCTAAAACTTAATTCCGGCAGATATTCGAAATTGGTTCCATATATACCGGCAATAAAGGTGAGGGGGATAAATATTGCAGAAAAAATAGTTAGAACTTTCATTATTTCATTTAGCCGGTTGCTTATAAGAGTATTGTATATATCCAGATTGTCCGAGAGCATATCACGATAGGTATCTACAGTTTCTACTGCTTGTATTGAAAGATCCAGTAAATCCTTTAGAAATGGCAGGGTCGTATCCTGCATAAGATTTGAATCGAGGCCGGTCAGGTGGAAAATGAATTCTCTGGCAGGCTGAATAGTCCTGCGGAGAAAGTTCATTTCGCGTTTGTGATCAATTATATCTAAAAGTATGCCCTGGTTTAGGTTATCCAGGATCTCCGCCTCAATATCCTCAATCTGCTCTCCCATTCTTTCAACTATGAGTATGTAGTTGTCAATTACTGTATCCAGTAACGCATAAGCGAGGTAATCTACACCGACGTTCCTTATCCGACCGTTCTTTTTCCGGATTCTTTTTCTGATGGGTTCAAACACATCTCCCGGACGTTCCTGAAAAGTAAGAAGGAAATTAGCTCCTAAGACAATACTCAGCTGCTCATTTATGATTCTCTTCTCCTCCTGGTCATAGCGCATCATCTTTATCACAAATAAAAGATAATCATCATACTCTTCCATTTTTGGACGCTGCCCGGTATTGACAATGTCTTCGGTGACCAGGGGGTGCAGACCGAAGGCTTCGGCAATTGCCCGTATTTTCTCTGTATCATGAAGCCCATTGATGTTAATCCAGCTTATCGTATCGCTTTGTTTAAATGCAAACAGATCCTTAATATTCTCAGGATGAAGTTCGTTAAGGTCTATACTGTCATAGTCTATTGCATGGATTGTTATTTCATCAACCTTCTTCTGTCCGATAAATATGGGTTCTCCCGGAATAGTACCTATAGAAGAATCCTTCTTTTTCAAATTCCTTGCCATAATTAAACTCCCAATGTAATTTCGTCTTTATAAATCAAGAATATAAGAAAAAATTGTTTTATTCTACCTTACTGGTTATTGAAGCTGGAACTTTGGTTATTTTACATACCGGAGCCGGAGGGGTACAAAATCCAATAAAACCTTAAAAATAACTTGCCAACCCCGGTATTAGAAATACCCTTTATAAATCTTACCTAAACCCCTACTCATGATAGGGTTCATTGGGTTAGAATGAATCTATCATGCTTATATTATCTGGAACTAATTCTTTAAAGGAATTGAGGATGGGGAAACCGGTTTTAACGATACAGGAAAAATTAAACAGCATTGCCAGGGGGTTAATCCCTGCTGGACATGAATTGAGCTACTTCCTTATATTTTTCATTCTCCTTATATTATCGATTTTTACAATTTATATTTTCCTTGGCATTGCAGGCCGGCGGGAACTTCATAAATGGACCCGTAAAAAGTATCATACACTTATCCGGGAGTTTGATCTTACCATCAGGGAAATAGATCTCCTCGATCAGATGGCCGTCTTCCTTATAAATCCACTGAAAAAATATCTTCTTCTTCAAAACAGAGGAACCTTCTCCAATGCTCTCAGGCATTTAAGTATGGTAAGAGAAATACCAGAAGGGGTTGGAAAATCTCTTGAGGAAAAGCTGGGTTTTCCCCATGTGGAATACACAAACCAGATGTATTCCACATCGGACATTGCCAGAGGTGTACCTGTGGCTGTCTGGGATAGAACTGGAAAAATAACTTTATGTCATTCAGAGGGTCATGCCACAGGCCGTTTGTCCCTTAAAGCTGTCAAAGGACTGGTCAAACTAAAGCAGGGAGCAATTGTAACCTTATTCGCCTATACCTACAGATATCTATACTCTTTTGAGACGAAGGTTGTATCAGTGGATAGGGATGTATTTACTGTCTCAGAGGTGGATACTGCCACTTTGAATAAAGATTCCCAGAAAAAAAGGATAGAGCTGCCGGTTTACATCACCCTTGAGAGTCTTGAAGATTTTGAATTGGAAACAGAAATTGTAAGAGTCATAAAGGGAGGAGCAATAATTAGAAATCCTGATAAGAGTATAAGGAAGAGAGATGATATAAGAATCACCTTTCATCCTGTATATGCAAAAAACTATCATCTTAATGGAGAGGTTTGGAAGATATCCAGGAATAAGAAGTATATTTACACAGTTTTTTCCCATATTAAACGGAAGAAACTGTGAAATACATATTAAAGCAGATTGAGGAGGAAAAATCATGCTTAGATTTATAATAGGGATTGTGTTTGGTGTTTTTGTGATTATTTTTATGGGGCAGAATACGGACGTAACACAAATTACGTTTCTATTCTGGTCAGTTTCGATGTCCAGAGCCGTAATGTATCTTATAATATTTGTACTTGGTTTCGGATCGGGTGGTCTGATTGCCGGATTCAAACGCTCAAAAAAAAGGAAAAATTAGAGTATAGAAATATACTAATAATTTTACTGTCAGGAGTGTAAGTCCTGGCAGTAACTTTGGGTGTATGAGAGTTCTCTAAAGCAGGATTATAATACCAATTCCCGGAATAGGGATATAAAGAGCCTGCCATACCGACTTCCGGAAACATATATTGTATAAAAAATAACGAGAAGCATATAAACAGGATAAATCGTTTAAAACTACTGATCATAATCAAGACTATAGCATGAATTTAAAATATACATTCTGTATTTTTTGTAAATAAGCACTAATTCCTTTAAGTTTTATTAGGAAGAATCCTTTCTACCTTTATTAGAGACATTCCAAGATCCTGGATGCTCAGAATGAATGCATGCAGTTGAGACTGGTCTCTCACAGGCCCTGCTATACGGGTTGTGCCGTTTTCAAGATTAGTTATTTCCAAGTTTAAATCTTCTTAAGTGAAGTATAATCGTAATTTGTAGAAAAACCCCTACAGAAAGTTAGGTTTATTATATTTTATATGATATGTAGTTCCCTGACCCGGTAAAAGTAAAGTTCCGGGTTTTCCTTTAGAATACGGGGAGAAAATGAATCCAGCCAGGATAAGGGTTAGCTTTCTTGATTCCACAGACGCCTGGGCGCAGGTATTATCGGCATATCATGATGGGATAACAGACTACAGTATTAGATGAATCCCTTAGATATTAACCTCTGGTTGACCGTAAAAATGGCTGTAGAAGCAGTCTGTGCAGATGCAGATTTCCTGGATCTTTGAACTTTCCGTTTCCGATTGTCATTCCATCATGTCCTTCTTTCGGCTGGGATCGGTAGGTACTGATAGTTTAGTAGTCCCCACCCCTTTTCATAGCACATTGCCGCCAGACCTGTAGCTAAAACAGGGAAAAGCACCCGAATTATCAGATTATTAATAAGTACTATTCCAAAATTACTGTACCAGCGAATATATTTTGAGTAATTAAGAGGACGCCTGGGTGCGAGGATCTCCCGTAGACCGACAATAATTAATATACCAAGAAAAAAGCTTCCACTTATCAGTGCTTCATTTTGAAGTATCAATGCAGTCAATTATTTACTCCTTCACTTGACTTAGTGTATCACAATCCTGTTTTATCAAGATAGTACTTGTAATCACCTTCGAAAATACACATATCCCCATGATCGATCTCAAAGACCCGGTTAACAAGATTTCGAAGAAAATAACGGTCGTGACTAACAATTATTATAGTTCCTTCAAAATCCTGGAGAGCCTCAAGGATCACCTCTCTGCTTGCAATATCTAAATGATTGGTAGGTTCGTCGAGCACCAAAAAATTCACAGGACCAGCTAACAGGCAGGCTAACATTACTCTGCTTTTTTCACCACCTGATAATATGCTTATTTTCTTTTCCACATCATCACCGGAAAACTGAAAAGATCCCAGTAGGTTTTTTATATAACCAATGGTTTCATTTGGAAGTCTGGCTGCAACCTCATTGTATATAGTATTATTATGATTAAGAAGGTCAGATGAGTATTGGCTGAAATATCCCAAATTAATACTTGCTCCCAAAGTACAGGTTCCGGATGTTGCCTCTGTCTGTTCTGCTATTACCTTTAGCAGGGTTGATTTTCCTGCTCCATTTATACCTGTTAAAGAAATTTTATTTCCTCTTTCTATTATTCCGCTTATTCCACTGAAAACAGGATGGGTTGTGCCATCTTCCAGGAGCCATTCTTTAGATAAATTATCCATATTGACAACTATATCACCGCCCCTGGTTATTGGATTCAATTTCAATTTAATTATTTTAGGATCCTTTGGAATTATTATTCTTTCCACTTTTTCAAGCATCTTTACTCTGGATTGAACTTGTGCTGCATGGGAAGCCCGGGCTGCAAAGCGGGCAATAAACTCCTCTTCCTTTGCAAGCATAGACTGTTGCCGGCGTTGGCCCGAGATTAGTTGTTCTCTTCGAATTTTACTTTCCTGCAGGTAGAAGTCATAATCACCGCTGTATGTAGTAATAGTTTCCCCTGCCACTTCTATTGTTCTGTTACATAATCGGGTCATAAAATCTCTGTCATGGCTGGTCATCATGACAGCACCTTTGAAAGATTTCAGCCATTCCTCCAGCCATATAATTGTTTCAATATCTAAATGGTTTGTTGGTTCATCAATAAGAAGTACATTTGGGTTAAGAACCAGGATACGGGCAAGAGCTATTCTCATTCTCCATCCCCCACTGTATGTCTCTACAGATTGACTCTGTCTTGCTTCCGGTATTCCCAGACCGTCTAAAATTGCTTTTGCATTATCTTCCAGTTCATAGCCTCCAAGGTTTTGAAACTCGGATTGCAATTCACCATACTGGTTCATGAAAGTTTCCATACTATCATTATCCATCAAAGACATAGCATCCTGGTTGGACATTGTATGTTCCATTTCTGACATTTTTATGCTGGTTTCATAAACCCGACCGGCTCCTGCAAGAACCTCATTTAAAACAGAGTGTCCGGACATATCTCCAACTTCCTGGGAAAAGTACCCCACTATAATTCCAGGATCTATGTTAACTGTGCCTTCATCAGAATGTTCTTCGCCAGCTATTAGACGGAATACTGTTGTTTTACCCGAGCCATTTGGCCCAACAAGACCGATTTTATCTCCTGGGCGTATTAGGAAACCTGCATCTTTAAAGAGAATACGGCTACCATAGGCTACTTTAATATTTGAGAGATTCACCATTATATTGACCCCGGGATAACTATTAATTAGAAGTGTGCCGATTTTACATGAAACTAGGGGGACTGTCAAATTAAGGAATAAGAGATTAGAATTAATTCAAAAAATACTTGACTTTATTAGTAATGAATAACTAAATTATAAATAGATATTTAAACGGAGGCTACTATGACAAATATGAAAAGAATAGCTGTACTTATATTACTATTATTTATCCTTTCAATTGGAGCATTTGCTGAATATGACAAAAACCATGTAAAGGATGTAATGCAGGATAATATTCAGTTGATGGGAAAGATAGGAAAAGCTGCAGCTTCGGAAGATTTCAGTGCCGCTGCAGAGGCATTGATGGAACTGGCACAGGGAATGATTTCAATTAGTGAATATTCACCTGCAAGAGGAACCGATGAAAGTTGGGATAAAATATTTGATGGTTTTTTAAATTCTGTCTATAGAGGAATTGGAGCTTGCGGAACTCAGGATATTGATGGTTTGAACAAAGCTTTTGCTGAACTAAGAGCATTTAATTCTGAAGGTCATAAAGCACACAAATAATTATTGATTTCAATTGTCCTTTCGCTACCTTAGGGTAGCGGTAGGATAATCTGGAAATCTTATTCATCCACCTCCTGAGTAAAAAATGTGAATTATTTCTAAATAGCGGTACATTTATAATTTTGCAGGTATTATTGTTAGCAAGGTCCATTTTGCCATTTTTTCTGGTTTATGTTTTTTAGAAAGTTCCATCATTTGTGGGTTTGTGAAACCACCAGGATATGTTTTTAGGAAATCACTTTCTGCCTTTTTAAGTTTATCTAGATTCATGTTTTCTTCCTTCATTTTTAAGGTGTGCTTTATCAGGGTCTTATAGCCCTATTAAAGTATAATATAATTGAAGGTTAATAGATAAGTAGTGCTGTAGATTAAACACCTATTTTCCAAATACCTTTTTCTAAAAATGCTGTTCCTAGCCCGAACATAATGCCAAACTCCGCCTACCTAAATGGCCAAACCTTGCCAGACAAGGTATGAAAAAAACCGCCTGAAATAATTTCCAGACGATGATCTTTGATATCCATATTTTAAATATAACTTTTTAAGTAATAAATTCTACTCAG
>JAQIBN010000092.1 GCA_027859095.1 Spirochaetia bacterium
TTACAGAGCGGCAAAAAAAGCGGGAATGAAGCTGAAAGCCCATGCCGGGGAACTGCTGGATGCGGATTTTGTAAGAAAAAGTGTTGATGTCCTTGAGCTCGATGAAGTTCAGCATGGTATTTCTGCTGCCGGCTCTAAAGAAGTTATGCGTTTTCTCCAAGAAAGAAAAATACGCTTAAATATTTGTCCGTCTAGTAATATCCAGCTTTGTCAGGTTGATTCTTATAAGACACATCCCATTAGAATATTACTGGATAATGGAATAAAAGTAACAGTAAATACTGATGATGCTATAATCTTTGGACAAAAATCATCAGATGAATATTTCTCTTTATTCGAAACTGGTCTTTATAGTGCTGAGGAACTGAATGAAATCCGTTTGAATGGATTCTCTCAGATATAGTTATAGATATGTCGGAATTGAAATATATTAATGAAATTCAAAACCCCTTTAATAATGCTCCTGTTAATTATATAGAGACAATAGATTCTACAATGAAACTTGCAGAAGAGTATTGTTTCTCAAATTTTTTTACTTCAGGTATGGTTTTTATGGCAGGAATTCAGACTGCCGGACGAGGACGTGTTCCCGGTAGGGTATGGGAGGCAGTAAAAGATAAAAATTTATTGTTTACCCTGGTCCTAAATAAAGAATATATGGGGTCTAATCCTCTTCCTCTTGTAGTAGGTCTGGGTATTTCAAGATATTTGGAAAATCATCATCAAATAAAATCTGAAATAAAGTGGCCTAATGATATTCATGTAAATGGCAGAAAAATTGCCGGAATAATCATTGAATCCCGTAAAGGTTTATTTAATATTGGAATAGGGATAAATATAAATCAGATTGAATTCCCAAAATCAATTTCAAATTCTGCTACATCTTTATCTCTTGAAATGAAGGGGAGATTTGACTTGTTTTTGGAATTAGAGTTGATTTTATTAGAATTAAAAGCGGTTTTAGGCAATAGTTCATGGAAAAGTGATATAAATTCCAGACTTTACAATATTGGGAAAGAAGTTTCTGTAAGTACAGGTCTTTCAGGGTTGGAGAAAATAATAACCGGTATTATTGAAGGTATAGGTTCTGATGGGCAGTTGATATTAAAAAATAAGGGAACCCTGGTGGAGATTTACAGTGGAGAGGTCCAACAGTAGAAACGTCCCTATGTGGACGTATTTACTAGTTAGAATACTATCATCCTTGATTATCTGTTCTTTATCCCTTATTTTATCTTTACAGGAGAACCAAAAATGGAAAATCCAACAAGAGAAGATGCTTTTAATTTATTAAAAGAATTTACAAAATCAGACAGTTTAATAAAACATGGCCTCTCAGTAGAGGGAGTAATGCGATATTTTGCAAAGAAAAATAATGAAGATGTGGAGAAATGGGGAATAATAGGACTCATACATGATCATGATTATGAGATGTATCCTGAAGAGCATTGTCATAAAGCCAGAGAAATTATGGAGGAACGTGGATGGCCTGAGGAATACATTAGAGCTGTTCAAAGTCATGGTTATGGCATTTGTGTGGATGTAATACCGGAAACACTTTTAGAAAAAACTCTCTATGCTATTGATGAACTGACAGGTTTAATTACAGCTACTGCCTTAGTTCGACCTTCCAAAAGTATTATGGATGTAAAAGTTAAGTCTGTAAAAAAGAAATGGAAGACTAAACAATTTTCTACAGGAGTAGACAGGAGTATTATTGAAAAAGGTGCAGAAGATCTGGGTGTTGAACTTGCAGATTTAATCAATGATACTATCCTTGGAATGAGAGAAGTGGCAGATTCAATTGGTTTAAAAGGCCTTATTGAGGAATAAATTAATTTTTTATCTAAATTATGTATTTTTATGTTGGCAAAGAGGAAAAGAATTCGTATCTTTCAATCTGGAAAATATCCAGAATAAACTAAATTAAATTAACGATATTCAAGTGAGGTGAATAACATGGCAAAACAGCTTCTTTATAATGAAGATGCAAGGAAAAAACTTTTAAACGGTGTTGAAAAGCTTTCCAATGCAGTAAAGGTAACCCTGGGACCTAAAGGAAGAAATGTTCTTCTTGATAAAAAATTTGGAGCACCAACAGTAACAAAAGATGGTGTTTCTGTTGCAAAAGAGATTGAACTGGAAGATCCATATGAAAATATGGGAGCACAGCTTCTTAAGGAAGTAGCAACAAAAACCAATGATGTTGCCGGTGATGGTACAACAACTGCAACCGTACTTGCATATGCAATTATTAAGGAAGGCCTTAAAAGTGTTGCAGCAGGAATCAATCCTATGGGAATTAAACGTGGTATTGATAAGGCTGTTCTTGATGCAGCTGCTGAAATTAAAAAAGCTGCAAAAGAAATTAAAGACAAGGAAGAAATTTCCCAGGTTGCTTCAATTTCTGCTAATAACGACAAAGAAATTGGTGACGAGATTGCTACTGCAATGGAAAAAGTTGGAAAAGATTGTGTTATCACTGTTGAAGAATCAAAATCTATTGATACTACCACTGATTTTGTAGAAGGTATGCAGTTTGACAGAGGTTATCTTTCTCCATATTTTGCTACAAATAGAGACACAATGGTTTCCATCATGGAGAAACCTTATATTCTTATTTATGATAAGAAAATTTCAAACATGAAAGATCTTCTTCCTATTCTGGAAAAAGTTTCTCAGGCAAGTAAGCCAATTCTTATAATTGCAGAAGATATTGATGGCGAAGCTCTGGCTACTCTGGTTGTAAATAGCCTCCGTGGTACTTTGAATGTTGTTGCTGTTAAGGCACCAGGATTTGGTGACAGAAGAAAGGCCATGCTGGAAGATATTGCTATTCTTACTGGTGGTGAAGTAATTTCAGAAGATATCGGTATGAAACTCGAAAATGCTGAAATTTCCCAATTAGGTACTGCAGTTACTGTTAAGGTAGAAAAAGAGAATACAACAATTATCAATGGTGGCGGTAAAGCTGGTGAACTGAAAGATCGGATTGCTCAGATTAAAGCTCAGATTGAAGATACTTCTTCCGATTACGATCGGGAAAAACTTCAGGTAAGACTTGCAAAACTTGCAGGTGGAGTAGCTGTTATCAATGTAGGTGCTGCAACTGAGGTTGAGCTTAAAGAAAAGAAACATAGAGTAGAAGATGCTCTATCAGCAACCAGAGCTGCTATCGAAGAGGGAGTTATTCCTGGTGGTGGTCTTGCTTTAATCCAGGCTGTCCATGCTCTTGAAAAAGTAGATATGAGTGGTCTTAGTGAAGAAGAGAAAATTGGTTATAAAATTGTTAGACGTGCTTTGGAAGAACCTATTAGACAGATTGCTATAAACGCAGGTCTTGATGGGGCCATTGTTGCAGACAAAGCCAAGAATGAGAAAAAAGGTATAGGATTTGATGCTGCAGCTATGGAATGGACAGATATGCTTAAAGCTGGAATTCTGGATCCTGCAAAAGTAACAAGAAGTGCTCTACAAAATGCTGCTTCTATTGCTGCTCTTATTTTAACAACTGAATGTGCAATTACAGATCTCCCATCTTCAGATGATGGTGGTGCTGGTATGCCTCCTATGGGCGGCGGCGGTATGGGTGGAATGGGAGGCATGGGCGGTATGATGTAGCCCATACTTTCTGTAACAATCTAGAGGCTTTTGGGATGTGTCCCACTTTTAGGGTTTGATGGCTATTTTGCGCCAGACATTGTTGCCTATATTAGAGAAGAGCAACTTTTTAAATCCAAAATGTGATACAGCGCAAAAAGCTTATATAGTTTCAGATTTTAGAGGGTTGTTCCATGACAAATGGGACAGCCTTTTTTTATAGTTTTTGCTTCGATATGCTTAGGAAGTAAAAAATTACTATTTCTTTGGGGAGGAGAGTTGTGACAAAGGTTGATTTTATGTTTGCTATTGGTTATCAGGGTGTTTCTGCCATAGTAGATAAGAATTCCAGGAAACAGTACGGTAAATTAAGTGCTACGCAGCTTGCAGAGAAGGGATTGTTTAAATCAGCCTTTTGTGAAGCTCTCTTTGAGGATGATATTGCTAAGCAGGAAGAGCTAATTGGTATCTATAATAAAATGAGTGGAGAGCTAGTTCCCGCTGTGGATTCTATGAAGCGTCTGTTAGGAGTTTTTGAAGTTCCTTTGAATATTTCCAGGGTGACATATGTCTAATTGGGTATTATTCCCAGGGATGCAGTAATTAGTACCTTTGGGCATATCCTTCCTCCTTGACTCATCACTGTTTCCATGCTATTTTTCTTCGACATATATAAATTAAATGAGGTAATCAATTTATGACAAATTATTTCGCTAATCTGCCCATGCTTATGGGCTCAACTGAAGCCGGCGCTGCTGGTGGATCCGGTCAGATGGTAACAACTTTTGTTACATTTGGACTTGTAATTCTTATTTTCTATTTTCTAATCATTCGACCACAGAACAAAAAGCAAAAAGATGCGAAAAAAATGATTGCAGCCCTAAAGAAAGGTGACAAGGTTGTTTCTATTGGTGGAATTAACGGTACTGTTGTTTCTGTCAAAGAGAAGACAACTGTTGTGAAGGTTGATGATAATACAAAACTGGAATTTTCAAAGAGCGCAATTTCTTCAGTTGTAAGTGAAAGCTAGAAAGCGTAGGAAGAATGTTAAAAAAGAGATGATTTGTTCTTGTAAAATAGAATTAAGTCTCTTTTTATCATCGATTAGGAGTCGAAAATGAGCAAACGTGCACGATTATTAGTTGTACTTCTTGTTCTGGTTGCAGGGGGAGTTTTTCTTTACCCTACATTCAACTGGTACTATATGGTTCCACAGGACCAAAAAGAACTTGCAGCCGGTTCAAAAGAGCAAATACAGTCATATTCCAGAGGGAGAGCATCCAGAGATCTTTTAGAATTAAAAGATCTTGTATTAAAGGATCAGAATGCGGCTATGCCAGAAAAATTTGGTTTTCTAATAGAGAAAGCTGAAGAAAATTATAAGCTTGAAAAAAGGGATTTTCCTGATAGCTGGACAATTGCGGTTGTTCTAAACAGCCTTGGCAGTGAGAAGAGTGTTTTTTCCAGTCTTGAAAATGAATATAGAGAATATCTTCTTAGCCTTAAAGAGGCCAGTGGTAAAATCTTACAACTTGGTTTAGATCTTTCAGGTGGAATGAGTATTTTACTTGAAGCTGATATCGACAGTCTTGAAAAACGACTTGGTCACCCTGCAAGTTCTGATGATCATAATCAGGCTATTGACAGGGCTATGGAGATTTTAAATAACCGAATTGATAAATTTGGTGTTACAGAACCTCAGCTAAGAAGACAAGGATCAACTCAGATTGCAATAGAGATACCTGGAGCTGCAGACCCGGAAAGAGTTAACACATTCCTTATGGGAAAAGGTTCTCTGGATTTTCATATTGTAGATCAGGAAGCAAGTGAATTGTTATCACAATACTTCAATGATCATCCTGGTGATGTTTTTGCCGAAGATGGATCTATTAGAAAAATGGATTTTCTTGAAGCTGGTAGTGTTATTCGTGGTTACTATACAAAAGATGAGTATGGTATTGATCAGCTTCAAAGGTATGTAGTTGTATCTGAAGAAGTTGGACTAGATGGTAGTCATATTCAGGAGGCCTTAGTTGTCAATCATCCTGTAACGGGAAAACCTGTAATAAACTTTACTCTTGATTCTGGGGGTGGGGAGATATTTTTTAAGTTGACATCAGCAAATGAAGGCAATACTCTTGCAATTCTGCTTGATGGAAAAGTTAAGTCTATGGCAGTGATAAATGAACCTATCAGAGAAAGGGTTCAGATGAGTGGTTTCGATCGGGCTGAGGCAACAAATCTTGCACTGGTTCTTCGAACTGCAGCTATGCCTGTAGATTTAATAATTAATAATCAACAAGCCATTGGAGCTTCTCTTGGTGAAGATTCTGTTCTCCAGGGTCTGAAAGCTATATCTCTTGGATTTGCTCTGGTTATTCTTTTTATGCTTGTTTATTATAATGGATCAGGTCTAATTTCAGATTTGGCATTAATACTAAATCTTGTATTTATATTAGCAATTTTATCTGCCTTTAATCTTACCCTTACTCTAACAAGTATTGCTGGAATTATCCTCACTGTAGGTATGGCCGTTGATGCAAATGTAATTATCTTTGAAAGAATTAAGGAAGAGTACAGATTGGGTAAATCTGCAGAAGCTTCTGTAAAAGCAGGATTCCGAAAGGCATTCTGGACTGTTGTGGATGCAAATATTACAACCTTTATTGCGGCTCTTGTCCTCTCTCAGATGGCATCAGGTCCTATCCAGGGTTTTGCAAATACTCTGGCAGTTGGTATTGTTAGCTCAATGTTTACAGCATTGTTTGTATCAAGACTTCTTTTTGATTTTACAACTGAACAGCTTAAAGTTAAGAAGCTGAGTATAGGCTGGAGGATATAATGACAAGGATGATAAAATTTACTAAAATAAGATATTTTATGTTCCTCTTCTCTGCACTTGTTATTGCAGGTGGTATTATTGGTACTGTTGGGAATAATGGGTTTAACCTTGGTATAGACTATCAGGCAGGTTTGAATCAGCGAGTTCAGGTTGCTCCTGTTGCATTTACAGCAAGTTTTAGTGGTGTTGGGGATGCTTCATTTGATATGCAGAGTTCCAGTGCTAAGGTAGAAGTAAGAAGTGATAAGGGTGTAACTAATTTTACATATCAGTTTGCTGATTATCCTACTCTTGCTGATCTTGAAGCTGCTATGTCAGAGATTCCAGGCTTTAGTATTGAGCTGATTGCCTCAGGTGCTTCCAGTTCAACAGATTTAACTTCAGGGTTAAGTTATCCTCTTTCAATTACAGCAGATACTTCTTATATAAATATTGTTGGAAATGATTCTTCTTCAGTATCTATTGATAAGGTTCGATCCTCTCTTTCCGGACTGGGTAATCCTCAGGTTCAGGTTGTTGGTAATGAGGATCTTAGTGAGTTTATGGTAAGAGTTAGTGATCCTGAAGGAAGTAAAAAAGATGAAATTGAAATAGCAATTGTCAATTATCTTGAGAAAGCTTTTGGCGCCAACACTGTTGTAATTAAACAATCTGATTATGTTGGACCACGTTTTTCAAGCAGTTTAGCTAGCCAGTCTGTAAGCCTTACTCTTGCAGCTCTTGCATTAATATTACTGTATATCTGGTTTAGGTTTAAGCTTGGGTTTGCAGTTTCGGCAATTTCTGCTTTGGCTCATGATGTTCTGATAATGCTTGGGTTTATCGGTACTTTTGGTTTGGAAGTTTCTACAACAACTATTGCAGCAGTTCTGACAATAATTGGTTATTCACTTAATGATACTATAGTTGTTTTTGATAGAATTAGAGAGAATCAGACTCTTCTTAAGGGAGAAAAATTCGAAACAATCGTCAATACAAGTATTACTCAGTCCTTAAGCAGGACAATAATTACATCTCTTACAACATTATTGGCTGTTGTTGCTCTGTATGTATTTGGCACAGGTTCTATTAAAGACTTTGCTCTTAATTTAATAGTTGGTATCTTTGTGGGTACTTATTCTTCTGTTTTTATTGCATCTCCAGTGCTTCTTGGCTGGACTAATACTGCACAAAGAAGAAAAGCTAAAAAACGAGGGGTTAGTTCTAAAGCTAATATTATTAAGGAGGGAGCTCTGGCAGAAGAGACAGTTGCTTTAAAGAAAATTACTGAAATCCCTGAAATTGAAAGAAAAAGAAAAGGGAAACGGAAAAATAAATAATTGCTGATAACGCTAATTAAAACACCGACCCCTCAAAGGGTCGGTTTTTTTAACTTTTAATGATTATTTTATAGGAAAAATGCTTGGATTACTTTGATTATCTTAGATCATTTATTAAACGGGACTCCTTTTTTATAAAGGAGTTGGAGTCTGCCAGTCTTGGTCGGGATGACATTCAGCCTTCTGTTGAACCCGAACTTGGTAAATTCCTTGGTCTGATTATTAGACTTATAAATGCAAAAAGAGTTTTAGAAATTGGTAGTGGAGTTGGTTATTCTACCCTATGGCTTGGCGAAGGTGTAAAGGCTACAGGTGGAAAAGTCGTTACAATTGATAACCATGAGAGAACTCATAAAGAGGTAGTAAGAAATATTGCAACTGCCGGTCTTGATAACTGGGTAGAAAAAAAACTTGGAAATGCTGAAGATATAATTGATAAGCTGTCTGGGGGTTGGGATATAGTTTTTCAGGATGCCGGGAAGTATCTCTACCCTCTGCTGCATGAAAGAATAGTTAATATAACCAGAAGAGGTGGTTTAATAATTGCAGATGATACTCTGTTTAAAGTTAACCCTGAAGTCAGGAAAGGACTGGGAGATCATGTGGATAAATATAATAAGATGGTTTTTTCTGATTCCAGATTGTATTCAACCATATTATCAGTTGGTCATGGGGTAACAGTTTCTCTCAAGAAGGGGAATGAATAATGACAGTTAAAAGAAAAGTAGTTCGTTCAAGTGTAATGGGATTTTGCATGGGTGTTAAGGCTGTTATGAGTAAAGTCGATCAGCAGCTTGAAATTAAAAATAATTCAGATCTGTATACCTATGGCCCATTAATACATAATCCCCAGGTTATAGATAAGCTAAGGCTCCAAGGTGTAAAATCAATAGAATCACCATTGGAAGCAGATGGTGGAACTATTATAATTAGAGCTCATGGGATTCATCCTGAAGATCGAAAGGAATTTGTAGATAAAGGGTATGAAATAGTTGAAGGGACCTGTCCCCGTGTTCTGAAATCCCAAAAAACGGTAAGCCGGTATAGTCAGGAAGGTTGGTTTATAGTCGTAGTGGGAGATAAGGGGCATGGAGAAGTAAAGGCTATAGTAGGCTGTGCAAATGATTATGTGGTCATTCTTAGTAAATCTGATGCTGAAAAATTAAATCTTCCTGAAAAAGCTCTTGTAATAGCCCAAACAACTCTTTCAAAAGTGGAATATGATTCAATATGTGGAATTTTATTAAGGAAAAATCCTTCTGTAAAAATAATTAAAAGTATATGTCCGGCAACCAGGCTGCGACAGGGCTCTTTGAAAAAACTTACTAATGAAGTTGATGCAATAATTGCTATAGGTGGAAGGAACAGTGCGAATACAAAAAGATTGTATCTAAGTGCTTTGAAATCAGGCATTCCGGCTTGGCATGTAGAGGATGTAGATGAACTACCAGAAGAAATTTTTGATTTTAAAACAATAGGTATAACTGCAGGAGCTTCGACTCCTGACTGGCTAATTGACAGGATTGAGAAAGCGTTGAAAGAAGACAAATAGTATAATTATCTACAATCTTCTTGACAGAGGATATAGATTTTCGCATTATCTAACTTAGTTTATTACGAGATATATAATGGTTAGACTATGCAAATAGTTTTAACTGGAGGAAAATAATGGCAGATATTAGTATAGAAAAAATAAGACATTCCATGGCACATGTAATGGCAGAAGCCGTTACAGAAATGATACCTGGAACAAAGGTTGCTATTGGTCCTTCTATTGATAATGGTTTTTATTATGATTTCGATCTTCCCAGAGCTCTTCTTGAAGAAGATCTGGAAGAGATTACTGTTAGGATGAAGGATATTATTAATGGGAAATTTGATTTTATCAGGAAGGTTGTAACAAGAGAAGAGGCTCGGAAACTATTTTCAGACGAAAATTATAAATTAGAGCTGTTAAAAGCTATTTCGGAAGATGAGGAAGTGTCTCTTTTTAATCAGGGGGAGTTTACTGATCTTTGCCGGGGTCCTCATGTTGAAAATACATCCCAACTTAATGCAGGAGCATTTAAACTTCTTTCCATTGCTGGTGCTTACTGGAGAGGCAAAGAGACAAATCCTATGTTGACCAGAATTTACGGTACAGCCTGGAACAATCCCAAGGAACTGCGGCTTTATCTAAAACAGCGAGAGGAAATGGAGAAAAGGGATCATCGTAAGGTGGGAAAAGCCCTTGATCTATATTCAACTCATGAGGAAGCAGGTCCTGGTTTAATTTACTGGCATCCAAAGGGAGCCAGAATAAGACTGGCAATAGAAGATTACTGGCGAGATGTTCATTATAAAAATGGATATGAGCTGCTTTATACTCCTCATTTGGGAAAAGCCTGGTTGTGGGAAACTTCCGGACATCTTGGATTCTATAATGAGAGTATGTACAGTCCTATGGTAGTAGATGATAACGACTATTATATGAAACCTATGAACTGTCCTTTTCATATTATGATATATAAAACAGATATAAGATCTTATAGAGAGCTTCCGTTAAGATGGGCAGAGCTTGGAACTGTTTACAGATATGAAAAATCAGGTGCTCTTCATGGCCTTCTCAGAGTTAGAGGGTTTACACAGGATGATGCCCATATTATATGTACTCCGGATCAGGTTGAGGATGAAATTCTTGAGGTATTAAGATTTTCTCTGAATATGTGGAAGGCCTTTGGTTTTACTGATATTAAGGCTTATTTATCAACCCAGCCCGATAAGAGTGTTGGCAGGAAAGAGGATTGGGATACGGCCGCAGTTTCTCTTGAAAAAGCGATAAAGGCCGAGGGTCTTGATTATGAAGTTGATGAGGGTGGTGGTGCATTTTATGGTCCTAAGATCGATCTTAAGATTAAGGATGCTATAGGGCGTGAATGGCAGATGACAACTGTTCAGTTCGATTTTAATCTTCCTGAGCGATTTGATATGACTTTCGTGGATAGTGATGGTAAGGAAAAACGACCGTATATGATTCATAGGGCTCTCCTGGGATCAATTGAACGATTTTTTGGAGTTTTAATTGAACATTATGCAGGTGCTTTTCCTGTCTGGCTATCCCCTGTTCAGGTTAGGATAATTCCAGTAGCAGAAGCTTTTAATGATTTTGGTGATAAATTGTTAAAAAGTCTTAAACTTAGTGGTATAAGAGCGGAAATTGATAGATCTGATAGTAGAATGAATGCAAAAATTCGAAATGCCCAGAAGGAAAAGATTCCTTATATGATTATTATTGGTGAAAAGGAACTTGAGACAAATACTGTTTCTCTCCGTTTGAGAACTGGAGAACAAATAAATGGTATTCCTATAGATAAATTTATCGCCGATACTCTTTTGAAGATTGCTGATAAGGATCTAATTTGATAACAAATCTTTATACATGGATTTTCCCGGCAGCAGTGTTTGTTGCTGCTGGTATATTTAATCTAAGTTCCAGTGTAAAACGTAAACGAAACCCTAAACGAGCACATGGTCATAAAATTGTCTGGTTTTCCATAAATATTTCAATTGCTTTTTGCTTTATAGCAGGATCTGTTTTTTTTGTTAACTGGTCTGAAATTATATGGTCAACTAAATATCTTTATTTTTCATTTA
>JAQIBN010000182.1 GCA_027859095.1 Spirochaetia bacterium
ACTTGTAAACTTATCTCAGCCGTATGTTTATCTGGATTGAAATTTGTTAAATGAGTTTTTATTACATTTTGGAATGTCATTTATCAATTGTTCGGAATTATCTATTTTGTCAAGATAAAGAGAAAGACGGAATAGTTGTATTTTATATTCAATTCTAGATTCTTTCACATCCATCTCATGATATAATACTAAGAGTAATTCTAAGTCCTTTTTTTCACAATTAATAAGAAAATGATCATAAACTTGAGTATGATTAAGAAAAAATGATTCTTTCTCTAATTTATATTTTTTATCCAAGTTAATCGCTTTATCAATGTATTGAAGACCTTCAAATATTCTGTATTTTGAATTGATTGCATAACAGCCAAAAGAAAATAATGCTTCTGGGTAATTAGGATTAAGTTCCAAAGCAAGTGAAAAAAAATTAATAGCATCGACTTGCGAGTATTGAGATCCGATAGTATAAAAGAGACCTTTACATATATTTGATAGACGAAAGTATATTTCACATTCATCTTTATGCCCTCTACTTTTCAGTTCTTCGAAGATTCTGTCTCTATTGGAATAATCCACGGAAACATCGTAATAAAAATACCAGTAATAATCCAAATCTTGATCTTTTAGTATAATTGTATCATTTTCTAGGAGATTTTTAACTTTCCCATACTCTCCATCTTTAAAGGCTTTAAATAAGTCATTTCTACTCATGGTTACCTGTCCCCATTTAGATCTGCAATAGCAGCTTTCAACACTTGTAAACTTATCTCAGCCGTATGTTTATCTGGATTGAAATTTGAGACCATTTGTTCATATGGATGAATGTAGTTCCGAAAATTACGAAGAGAATGACTATATTCTTTAACATCCAACTTAAGTAATCCAAGAGTATGTGAAACATCAATAAATTGAGAAAGTGACCATTTCTGAAAATTTTTGACTTTCCCTTCTTTATCCCTAGGTGAATTTGTAGCTGTATTGAATTTCATTGGAGAATTTTGGGCTACACCAAGCAATATTCCTTCTAAAATACTTCCACAAAGTATAATTGAAGCTAATGGAGCATTGCTCTCCATACATTTTTGTACTTCATATAAACGTTCTTCTAATATATGGACTACTGTACTTTCGATTGGTAATGCTCGAATCGTGGTATCTTTAAACCTATAATTAAGGAATTCCTTCTCCGTACTATTTTGACTAGCTTCATTATTTAATAATCGATCAACAATTTTTTTGGCATTTAAATATTTTGGACTATTTTCAGAGCTATTTTTATCTGTGAATAACCAGACATTTAGTAATTCACTAAGTACTATACCAACTTGTTGAGCAGATTCAATTTCCCAGAAAGCCCTTAATCGTTTAGCTTTTGAATCACCATTGAAAGAAAATCTATCTGAATAAATATCTAGTCTTAATGATTCTAGAAAAAACTCAGAAAATGTATTATTTGAAAAATCAAGGACATATCCAGAGTTCATATCAAATAAATCTTCGAATATTTTTTTCTCATAGGCTTTTAGAGTACTCATATAGGACCCTCAAGTAATTTTTCAATATCAGGAATACTAATTTCGCCTGAAAGCAGTTTTGGAAGGAGTGTATCCCGTAAATTTATTAATGTTTCATTCATAAAACAATTATTAAATATTTTATCTAAATATGGTTTAATACTTTTTTCAAATTCATTGGTCAACTTTGTTTCACTAAAAGCAATTTTAATTGTTTTAAAAGTGTCTCTTGTTATAGTATTAAATACAGATCCATGTCCACTTCTTTGCAAACCTGAGACTTGTTCTCTAATTGTATAATAAATGAAACTATCAGATATATTGTTTTTACCATGAATCCCATAACATGATTGATTCATAGCCATAGGTTTTCCAACCATTGCACATTTACCAACAGTACCCCGAGCACTAATAATTGTAGTTCCTACTGGAAGTATATTTGTTGAAGATTTTTCAACTCCTAATTCCGTTATATGTTTCTCTGTATTAATTACATATATATCAGTATCTTTTGGTGCATCGACTACAGAAAACCAAGGGATATTACCATTCCAATATTCTTCAATTGAGGTTTTGGGGGTTCCTCCACCAATTAAATTAATTAATTCATCAAGTGTCTTAACCTTCCACCCCAACGGCACCCAACCCATCTCATCAGTAAACTCAAACTCACTGGGGAACAAGCTCTTCATCTCATCGGGCAAAACCTTATAACTCTTCCTCCCCTCTGGACTGGTCGGAAGCAAGCTTCCTGCTCGCCCCTGCAACCGTGGGAGAGAGGTCGGGGGTGAGGGCTCCGAATCAGGCCGAGCTTTGCAATTAGCAGATTTGGCTTCCAATCCGTCCCTCACCCGACCTCTCCCAGAGGGAGAGGAGTAGGAATCTGCTATGTTTTTGATTTTTATAAGGAACTTTTCCGTTCTTTCCAAAACAGTATTATTCGAAAATCGTAAGACTGTAAAACCCTCTGATTTTAGATATGTATCCCGCACTAAATCTTTCTTTTTCTGTTCTACGCCTTGATGTATTGACCCATCTAACTCCAAAACTAGCTTCAACTCATCACAATAAAAATCTACAATATAAAAGCCAATCTGATGCTGCCTTCGAAACTTTAAATCAAGATATTTTCTGTTCCTAAGTAATTGCCAGGCAAATTTCTCAGCATCAGTTTCCGACTTCCGCAACTCTCTTGCAAATTCCACCAGACCACTGTAATTAAATCCACCCCTATAATGAATACGCTCCACATTCTCCCTCCCCTCTCCCCATGGGAGAGGGGTCGGGGGTGAGGGTCTGGATGACAACATTCGTCTACGAACCTCCGCCCTCTCCTTAAGCTCCTCAGGGATCGCATTTCCTGCCTCCAAAGCATTATCAATAACCGGATCAAAATCCACAAACCAGCTCTTAAAAAGAGCCTGAGCCATAGATTCCAGAGTTTCATTCATCTTACGATTGAGCTCAATTTTATCATCAAGAGAACCAAGAATATGAGCAATAGATTTTTGTTCATGAAGAGGAGGGACAATGAACTCAGATTTCTTTATAACATCTGTTTGAATCCTTTGCCTACCAGAGCTTCCAGTCATGGACTGTATTGCTGTACTTCGCAAGGACGGTGATATACAAAGATAATATAAGAATTTTTTATCCGATATTCCTTTTCGTTCACGGAATACAATATATTCAGTAGATCCGAAAGCGATTTCATTTTCATCTAGAATATCAACATAAGCTGTCTTTCCATTTTCAAGGCAAGGAGTTATTCTAGCAAGAAGTGTATCTCCATTTTTAAATTTGGTACCTCCATTGAAATTTGCTACAGCGAATGAACTAATCTTTCTTTGAAAAGTTCCTAAAGAATCCATTGCAATTTTTTTTGCACTTTCACCTTTCTTTAAACTCTCAGTAGGATTTATTAAAGAAAAATCTTCAAGTGTAATAGTTTTCCACTCACTCCCCATAACCAAGAGCCTCCAGATTCTTCCTAATCACATCATCCAACTCTGCAGATTCTTTCATCTGTTCATACAAAGTACTTGAAAGCTCATTCATCTTATCTTCAAAAGGAATCCCGTCATCGGGGGTATCTGCAGCCCCAACATACCGCCCCGGAGTTAAAACATAATGGTGAGACTTAATTTCTTCCAGATCAGCAGACTTACAGAACCCGGGAACATCCTCATAGACCCATAAATTCCCTGAAGGGGATTTTAAATCACTATCTCTTACTCCCCCTTTGGGGGGCTGGGGGTGCGTCTCCACGTTTGTCTTTCGTTAAAAACCACAAACACACAGGAATCTGAGTTGTATAAAACAACTGCCCCGGAAGAGCAATCATACAATCGATGTGATCATTCTCAATCATTTTCTGGCGAATAGCCCCTTCTCCCGAAGTACTGGTGGACATGGAACCATTGGCCAGAACAAAACCGGCAACACCCTTCTCTGAGAGCTTGGACAGCATATGCAGAATCCAGGCATAGTTGGCATTACCAGTGGGAGGAACATCATAACCGGCCCAACGGGGATCATCGGTCAGTTCATCGGGACCGCGCCATTCTTTCTGATTAAAAGGGGGATTGGCCATTATGTAATCGGCCTTTAAATCGGGATGCTGATCCTTCATAAAGGAGTTGGCAGCCACTTCACCCAGATTTCCGGCAATTCCCCGGATGGCCAGGTTCATTTTTGCCAGTTTATAGGTTGTATTGGTATATTCCTGTCCATAAATGGATAAATCTTTTTTACTTCCCTGATGGCTTTCTACGAACCTCATGGACTGAACGAACATACCGCCGGAACCACAGCAGGGGTCGTAAATCTTCCCCTTAAAGGGTTCTATCATCTCTGCTATCAGGTTAACTACAGATTTAGGGGTGTAGAACTCCCCTTTACCCTTCCCTTCGGCAACGGCAAATTTCCCCAGGAAATATTCATAGACACGTCCCACAACATCTTCTTCTTTGTCTCTGACCGTATCGATGTTGCTGATGGTATCGATTAAGGCTGCCAGTTTACTTGAATCGAGTCCCAGCCGGGAAAAATAATTGTCCGGGAGTGCCCCTTTCAGGGATTTATTGTTCTTTTCTACCGTAAAAAGAGCCGTGTCGATCTTTATGGCAATATCATCCTGCTTGGCATGCTGCTTGATATAAAACCAGCGGGATTCTTCAGCCAGATAAAAGACATTTTTCATGGTGTAAAACTCCACCATATCGATATATTTCTCTTTACCTTCAGCAATAAGTTCAATTTTACGCTCTTCAAACTTATCACTGATGAATTTTAGGAATATAAGGCTTAAGACTACGTGTTTGTATTCTGAGGATTCTACGCTTCCCCGTAGTTTGTTGGCAGTGTCCCATAGGGTTTCTTCAAAGTTGTTTTGCTTTTCTGTAGTTGCTTTTTTTGCCATTTATATTCCTTGTTGCAAATTAAATATATTTATAATTCTCTCTATCAATCCAATTCTCGTGCTCTCAAACAATTCTGATAATAAAGCTTCCTTCTGAATCGGATTCTCGAAGAGACTTCTGTTGATGATTGGCAGCTGGTAAGAATGAATATTAATATCCACCCCATCTGCCAACTCATCCTTAATGGTAATCTCAGTTCTCTTATCCTGATAATCCTTCAAAGTATCAGGATAGAACAGAATGATCTCATCAATCTTGAACCTAACAGCATAAGCCAGCATCTGATACAGATCGACCTGAGAGATCCCTTCCTTCGGATCACTATTATCAGAATAGATGATTTTATACTTTGTATCAGCAATTATTTTCTTTTTATCTAATTCCAGGAACAAATCCGGTCTTAAGGAAAAGTTTTCACTCTGATCCAGATATTTTGCAGATACCTGAGCTTTTGCCCTGATCTCTTCAGTCTCCTTATCAATAAAACCAAAGATAAAATCCTCAAATACATATTCCATAGGCAGAAAGAATGCAAAGAGCTTCAGTTCATTTTTATATTCCAGAGAAATACTATTATTCAAAAAGAGAAAACAATAATCCCGTACTGTCTCAAAATCTTTGAATATGGGATTGAATAGAATAGAGGAACACATCTCTGCTGTAGCTCTGACATCACTTACTTCATCCAGGATAAAAGCATCATAGACACAGTTTAACTTGTGCCACCGACCCTTTGTCACATTCTGATTGATATATTTATTGGTATTTAACCGCCCCTTGATGAAAAAGAGCTCATTTTCAACCTCTTCATACTGCTGATAGATAGAGTTGGACAGCAACTCCCTTGTGTATTTAGAAAACAGATAGATGAGAATCTCGAAGAAATCTCCTTTTACAGAACCTGGTGATGTCTGATAACTTGGAAATTTGATCTTCCGGCAATAACTGAGCCACCAAAGGATATGGTTATGCATGGCGTTTATATCGCTATCAGAATACCCTTTTCCTTCCTCAAAAAAGATCTTTGGCAGGAGATTGATTTTCTGACCTTCAAAATGTATGACACCGACATACTTATTCGATTTTATCTCATTAGATTTATGGAGGAACTGCAGGAACCGTTGAACTTCTATCTTCTCTGTTTCTGGATCGTTATAATAACTGTTGTTCTCCCGTTTCTGCCACAGATCATCAAGAAAGTTTTCAAGATCATCAATTGATCCCTCATATTCAACTTTATTCTGATATTCAAAGAGATTTATCATGCTTCTCGATCAATTTCCAATGGCCAGGAATCTGGTTTGACAGTTAATCCTGCACTGGATAATATTCCCTTTACCTCTTTTTCATCATTCATGAAATATTCCAAAAGAAGCGGGATAACTTTATTGTTCATCCGCTCATTGAGATCCATATTATCCCCCATGAAATAGGAGTGACCAATCTGGAAATCATACCCTTTTTTCTCTTTAATCTGCTTATTAATTTTCTGCAAGATATCTACATCAAATATCTCCTGTCCTTCAATCTCATATAAAGGGTACATTGATATAAATTCAAATCGACGCCTTAAGGCAATATCCAATAATGCAATGGACTTATCTGCAGTATTCATGGTTCCTATAATGTAAAGATTAGATGGAATCAGGAAACTATCACCTGCAGGTAGAGTACATGTTAAAGGAATATGTCCATGAGAACGTTTATCTGGTTCAATAAGGGTTATTAATTCACCAAAAACTCTGGAAATATTAGCCCTGTTGATCTCATCAATAATGATCACATATTTTTTAACTGATTTTTTGGAAACTTTTCTTAAATCATTTAGATCCACTGTTGAGAGGAGTTTCTTCTTTGTCTTGTATCCTACTTCTTCGAATTCATCCTGTATATCTTCAGCAGGAACACTTTCATAATTATTATAGAATTCAATAAACTCTTTCAGTGCAACCCAGTAAATACTACAATCGCAGCCACCGATAATCCCTCTAATATCTTTATTAAGATTTTTTATTTCACTGATATCTTTATAGCTTGCAAATAACTTCAATAATCTCTTGGATGAGACAGTATATCTTCGACTCCTATTATTGTAAGTAAATTCAATATTACCATTATTATTAATATTATTTACAAATACTTTAAATCCACCGATAGTGCTATATTCTTTATTTTCTCTGGATTTTATGTTCTCAATAAAATCCAGATAGATTTCATTCTCATCTGATTTACCACTGGATGTAGTTGTCTGGTTGAGCTTTCTGTGTTCCTTGTAATATTCAAATAAAGCATTTACTGCTATCCTTGTAAAAACTCCATCCTTTTTTTCAAAGGTTAGATTATTACCACTTTCCACATCCGGTCTAATCCCCTGGATAAAATCTTCATAACTATAGTTCTGATGAAATGTAATAAACTCAATCTGTTCACCTAAATTCTCGTTAAAGATTCCTTGAGCCTCACTAAAATTATCAATCATTCTATTCTCAATAATTTGAGCAGATCTTAATATTGTATTATAAGTTTTTCCAGTACCAAGGGGTCCATAAAAAATTGAATTAAGTGGAAACTTCAACTGGTACTCTTCATTGGCATCCATGATTCCCATTACTCGCTCATAATAAAATTCATAATCAGGGTGTTCTGTAGTATATTTCGTAACATCTGTAAGGGTCTTTAAAGGAAGACTAAAACCTGTTTTCCAGCTCCCCTTTTTCTTCCAGTCTATTTTTCTACATTTCTGGTAACTGGACCTGCTATTATCATAAAAGTAATCTGAAGTTATAATTCCATATCCTATAAGCTCACTGCGACCTTTCTTAGCTATAACGATATCACCAATCGCTACTGCTTCTTTAAACTCATAATTTGCACTTGCATTGTTGTAAGGATTTACCGTTGAATCCGATAGTTCCTGGAGTTTAATAGTGATCTCCTCCTTTGATGAATAATCATTTAAATCTCCCAAATTATCCCAACCGAGCCCCATAATTCCCTGATTATAAAATTCATCCCACAGAACAGCATTTCTACCAGGGGCATAAAGCCAATATTTTTTTGAACTAAGGTTTAATTTGGGTTCAGAAAAGCCCTGAGTAAGTGTTGTCATATATTTTTCAATATTTATAATATATGGGATAATCATTAGGGTATTGACAGTGCTTAATTACAGAAAATAAGTGTGGTAAAAATTTATCAAGATTAGAGTTTAGTGCAAGTCCAAAATCTGAAAGTTTACTGCATCTTTTTATTTCATTGAACAGTTGAAACAGATGTAATTTCTGTCCATTTGCAATTGCAGTGCCATTCTCTTTCTTTATCTTTTATAAAACCAAACGAATCCTTAAATTCTCTACATATTTCTTCGTATGATTTATTATATTCGGTTAGAAAGTTTTTCATGTCTATCATTCTTTACTTTGCTCCAATCTTACAGGATTCTAACAGATCTGATCCTGCAGCCAAACGTCATAGAGACTGTTGTATAGAATACAAGGTGTTGTAGACGAATGTAATATTTCCATTACAGACTCGTTTTAACCTATTGTCTTAGACTTTTTATACTTCCTTTTACAATACTTTCAGGAAAATACAATTACTTTATTCCGCACTGGTTTTTTTAAATCAATTTTTCTAATCGCCTCATATAAGAACTTTGGAGCATTTTTTTTGATACTTTTCTGATTAGATTCTACTTCCATTGCAGTTTAAAAAAAGCCATCTAACTCTAATCAGGGTATAGATAAAAAGCGATAATTAAACTAAAACTATGCAAATCCGGCTTTCCAGAGGATTATTAATATTGCTTTGTTTAAAAAATGGCGTTAAAATCAACCATGGGTATACATAGAGATCCAAAATTAAACAAACTCCTGAAAATCTGGCAGACTAGTACAGTTATGACTGCAGAAACCCTGAAGAATATGGACTACAGTTATCAGCTTTTAGATAAGTATAAAAAATCTAACTGGCTTAGCTCACTGGGCAGTGGTGCCTATGCTATAGCCGGACAGGAAATTCATTGGCCGGGAGCTCTATATCCCCTTCAAAAAGAACTTAATCTTCCTGTAAGGGTTGGAGGACTAACTGCCCTGGAAATGTCCGGATTCGCCCATTATATACGAACCGATAAACAAGAAATTCATCTATTCGGAGTAGAACGTAAAAAATTGCCCCTCTGGTTTCGAAATATCATGGAAGAAGAAAATCTACTAATTATTGGAACAAATTTTTTAAATAATGCAGAAACAGTGCCCCTCTCAATAAAAGAATATGGTAATTTTTCAATAAACATCTCCGCTCCAGAGACAGCCTATCTGGAAATGCTCTCAACCATTCCAGGGAAAATATCATTCTCAGAAGCACTGGAGGTTTCAGAGAATCTGACAACAATCCGGTTTAGTATTCTGCAGAAACTTTTGGAGAGCAGCACAAGTATCAAAGTAAATCGTCTTGCCCTCTATTTGGCCGAATATCATCACCATGATTGGTTTGGTAAATTGCAGGTAGGAAAAATTAATTTGGGAAAAGGCAAGCGGGTAATTCAGGAAAAAGGACGACTGGATACCAAATACAATATAACAGTTCCCTATCAGAATGAGGCGTTCTTATAATTGTGAATAAAAGATACTTTGAACAATCACGGTTAGTTTTAAGAACACTTCCATTGATCAGGAAATATCCTCACTTTTGTCTGAAAGGGGGCACAGCCCTGAACTTCTTTGTTCAGGACCTTCCCCGCCTTTCTATAGATATCGACTTAACTTATATTCCAATCAATAATCGGACAACAGCTTTAACTGAAATAACCACATCTATGGAATCTCTGGAAAAAGATATCAAAAAGCTCTTTGGAAAAACCTTTATCACTGAAAAAAGAACTCGAGATGGATATATCCGGGGACTTCTTATAAATGTCGAGGGTTCCTCCATTAAGATAGAACCGAATCATGTTATAAGAGGTACAGTCTTTGAGGTAGAAACCAGATCACTTATGCCGGGAGCAGTAAAGTTTTTTGAAGAAGAATTAGATTTTCCAATCCTATCTATACCAGACCTCTATGGTGGAAAGATTTGTGCAGCACTGGACAGACAGCATCCTAGGGATCTTTTTGATGTGATGCTTATGCAGGAGTCTTTCGGGTTTACAGAAAAAATAAAACAGGCATTTCTTGTCTATGTGTTAAGCCATCCAAGACCCATTGTAGAGATTCTTAATCCAAATAAATTAAATTTAAAAACAATTTTTGATAAAGAGTTCCGGAACATGACAGAAAGGGTTGTTAAAGTCGAGGAACTTGAACTAATTAGGAAACAGATTATAAAGACAGTAATAGAATCCTTGACAGAACAGGATAAAGAATTCCTTCTTTCTGTAAAATCCGGGGAACCTAAGTGGGAACTACATCCTTGTCCTCATATAAAGGAACTCCCGGCTGTACGTTGGAAACTGCAAAACATAATACAGATGGAAAAAACAAAACGCTTGGAAGCTTTAAGTAAGCTGAAATCTTTTCTCTATGAGAAAGACGGTTGATGGCGCTTAACTATCCAATAAGACAGCAGTTACCAACCTGGGTATTTTGACCATGTAAATGAATAATTCAAAGCAACTCTTCCAAGTGCAAGAATGAGAAAATAATGAGAAGAACTTTGGTAAAAAGCAGGAAAAACCAGCAAAAGGTATTTCCTTATTTCGTTATATAATATAGAATTAGCATAGAGCAGGAAAGAATAACAAAGCCCCCGTAGAGCCTTCCAAGCTGATGACGTCAGTTCGATTCTGATCAGACGCTCTTAAATTACAGACCTGAATACTTGTTTAGTAAGTATTCAGGTCTTTTTTTGTCTACAAAGTCTTTGACTTAGTATGATTCCAGTTGGGTTTTATATCCACTCCGGATATCTATTACCTCACCGGACATAGTTTCATTTTCTGAAATGTTTTCATAAATATATTTTACAACACCTCCTGGAACCTTATCAGTAAGCCAGTATTCGTATTTATATTCAAGATCATCATCATATTCTTTCTTGTCGTCATCATATTCATCATCATCATATTCTTTATCATGGTCATATTCATTATCATCATATATAAGGTGTTCTGTCTTAAAAGAGCCAGCTTTGGTTTTTATAGTTTCCTGTCCAGTAGAATATTTTCCATAATCATGGGGATCCATCATTTCAGAATCGCCCTCTGCATCAGAGTCCGAATCTCCAGACTGCTCGAGGAGAATCTCCTTAATAACACCATTGTCTTGATCCCGGTATCTTACTTTTAAAATATTCATCTCTTTATCAATAAGCATTTCATAAAATTGGTCTTCACCATCTACAATTGAAGATAGATACCACCAGGTAGTACCGTCACTCATATCTTTTAATAAAGCACGTTTAACTATAAGTTCTTCCCCACTTTTCTCATTAGCTACACTCCAGGTGACGCCTTTACCTTCCCGAAAGTTATCATCCCCAAATCCGTATCCGACAAGAAGCATATGTGTTGCATAAAAGATTGAAAACTCAAACTCAGGGCCTAGCCGTATTCCTTCTGAGCTTTCTCTTCCCATATCTGATACAGCACTGTTAATTCCACCAATGGCACTTTCGATTGTTGAACATCCAAATATACTGGCAATGGTGAGTACAATTAATAATATTCTTTTCATTACAGCCTCCTTGATCTTTATTTATTATCGCACATGATTAGTAAAACAGTCAAATTTAGTTTTCAAAAAATTAGAATAGGTTTTAGTAGATCCTGATTATACAAAGATCTATAATTTATTGGACCTGAGTCTTAAGAAGAAATAAATTAGAGAAGAACATTATTTCACTCCTTTTAAGATTTGATAATTCCAGAGCAAAATCAGTATCCCCCATGCTTCTAAAAGCTTGAGAATTCTCCCGTTCCTTAGCAAGACCATTGGATCGAAAGGCAAGTGTATTTAAAATTGCTCCCAGTTTTGCTCTTTCTGACAAAACAGTTCCTAAAATTCTATCCAGTCCTTCCAGAGTATAAAAATCATCTTCTTTAAATCTATCTACAACCAGTTCATCATCCATCCAGGATAAAAAAAGTGGTTTTGTATTAAATTGTGCCCATGAAATAGTTTTTAAGATTCCATCATAATAATGATTTATCTCTGAATCCAGGATCTCTTTATCATCTGGACCATAGATACCATTTGATTTCATTAAAATCAGTTCCCTTATCCTTTGTAAGGAACTAACAAAAAGCTCTAAATACCCCTCTCTGGTTTGATAATATGAAACAAGATCCTGTTGGCTTCTCATGTTCACTGATAGATATTCAATATGAGATTTAACTTTTTCATAAATTGCCTGTGATGCCGGATCATCCGTCCACAGTAAGGTCCCTGATGATAATCTTTGAAAACTTTTATCCCTCTGTAAATCATTTTGCCCAAGTATTCTGTTCAAAAAATCCATACTCGATGTATTTTGTGAATATACATCTGGTGAAAGCAAAACAAACAATGTAATTATTATAATTAATAAATTTTTCATAAGTACTTCTTAAAATAAACATAATACCAGATTTCT
>JAQIBN010000008.1 GCA_027859095.1 Spirochaetia bacterium
GGTAATGTATTTATTGAAATTTTATCATCTTCCTGTAGTAAAGTAATTAAAATTTCATCCTTTCTAATATGATATATCTGTTTACTGTAATCTACCTTATGAACAAAAAATTCCTCATCCCTAAAACCATCCAGCAACTTTCCTCTAATAAAATCAGCCATCTTCTGGCTCGGAAAATCGAGTTCTATTGTATTAACATCTCCAGTATCTTTCTCTTTAAGTTTTGCCCGATAACCGGTACCACCCTGAAAAGTTTTTATTATATATGGTGGTGCAACAATACTTGCTGCAAGGAGTGTCATTATTGCAACCCCAAACATATCCTGTCCAATAACTCCTGAAGAAAGTCCTATTCCGGCTATAATTAAAGTAACTTCTCCTCTGGGAAGCATCCCTGCTCCAATTCGCAAAGCCCCTTTAACATTAAATCCTGCAAAAAGTGCAGGAATACCACAACCAAATATTTTCCCGGCAAAAGCAACAGAAGTATATAATAAACCAAAGACCAGAACACCCTTCATTGCTGCAAAATTAACCATCATTCCCATAATTGTAAAAAATATTGGTACAAAAAAATTATAAATACCAAGCAATTTCTCTCTAGTTTCATGTGCCACATCAGTCTGAGAAAGAGCAAGACCAATAACATATGCACCTATAATCATGGCCAGACCTACCATCTCGGAAAGCCCGGATAGAAAAAGAGCAAATCCAAAGGAGATAATAGCTATCATATCCATAGATTTAAAACGTTTAAGATTCTTTGCAAGTTTTGGAGCAACTAAAATTCCAATTACAGTACTTACAAGCCAGAATCCGAATGCTTTTGCAGCTATTATCCCAATTTCTCCCCAGGGCACTCCAAGCCCTGATGTTTCTACCTTAACAACACCAACAACAACAGCCAGTAGTATAATTCCAATTACATCATCCAGTACTGCAGCTGCCAGTATAGTTACACCTTCTGGAGATGACATTTTTCTGCGTTCACTTAAGATCCTTGCCGTTATACCTACAGATGTGGCAGTGGAAAGAGTACCTAAAAAAAGAGCTTTGGGGTCCATAAAGTGAACCACATCTTCAAAAAAGAGCACTGTTATCATATCACCTAATACAAATGATAAAATTACTCCCCCAAGACCAACAAGAGAACCCTTGCCTGAGAATCTCAAAAAGGTTGGCAGATCAGTTTCCAGGCCAGCAGAGAAAAGAAGAATGATTGAAGCGACAATAGCAAATCCATAGAGTTCCGGGGTGACCGGTAAAGTGGTTCCCGGTAAGGGGAATAACCCACCATGAAGGGCAGGTATATGTATTGCTCCCAATGCATAAGGTCCAATTATCATTCCTGCTGCAAGCTCGCCCAAAACCCTTGGTTGTTTCAATTTATTTTGGAAAACCCAACCCATAATTTTGGCTACGACAATTATTACTGACAGTTGAAGTACCAGCATTGTCATTAGATGAGTCATGAAGGCCTCTTAACTATAAGGGATAATAATTCATCTTTTGTTTCTGAACTAATCAGCTTTTCCCGCATTCCTTCACTGGTTAGAACCCTGCTGATATCTGCAAGGAACTGAACATGAGGTCCGGACTTTGTTAATGGAGATAGGGTCATTATAAAAATTTTACTGGGAACTCCATCCAGTGCCTCAAAATCCATGCCATCTTTAACTATTCCAACACAGGCAAGAAGTTCACTGACAGTATCAGTTTTGCCATGAGGAATTGCAACTCCCTGTTGTATTCCAGTAGACATTTTGGCTTCTCTTTCCAGAAGTGCTTCCAGAGCCAATGCCCTGTCTTTTACTTTTCCAGTATTAACAAGAATATCCAATAGATTTTCTATTATTTCCTGCTTACTGTTTCCTTTAAGATCCAGCTCTACAAGGTTTGTATTTAATATTTTTTTTAGGTTCATGTGGAAAGACGATAAAGCTATGATTGTTGTCTGTCAAGATATTTGGTAATTTAATCTTTCAGTTGCTACCCTTTTAGCTTATAACCCTTTTCAGATTTTTATAAAAACTCTGATGACTGCCCAGCATCAGTAAAATTCTTGTTTTCGGATCAAACTGATATGCTAAAAGTGTAAGTTGCTGACCAATTTGGAATTTATGTACAAAGATTCCCTTTAAATCATCTTTTTTTTCTTCACCTAGTCCCGGATCCATGGTAATTTCTTTTATTACTTTTTTAACTTCATCCTGCTGGTTTTTATACATTTTTTTATATGACTTTTTAAAAGAAGAAGTCATTAATATCTGAATATTATTCAAGACTAAATTCCTCTAACAATTCAGGGTGTTTTGCTTCTTCCTGTGCAATAAGAATTTCCTCAATAAACTCCATAGGCAGCTCAGGATTGTCCAGTGCGATTTTTCCCATAGTTGCCCAATACTCAATCTGACCAGCTCTTGAACGCTTATTAATCTTTTTATAAATATCAGCTGTATTTACTAACGTATCCGGTAAAGTTACGGCTACACTCATATCACCTCCTTATTTATTACAAATAATAACAAATTACAACTTAATATAATAAAATATTGTATTCAGGTCAATAATAGAGAGAAGTAGAGGCTTTTTGATCATAACAGTGCCCGAATAATCTCCTCAGCATAAGCAAAGCCGATAAACTCCTGTTCAAGCCTAAGATTGGGCTTAATACTATCAAATCGAAGCTCATCGTATAGAGAAGATTCATCTTTTGTCAAATGAGAAAGTTCAGATGTGCAGGGAGTTTTCTCCTCACCCCAATGAACTTTGTGAGCCATAAGGGTCTCTCTATCCATAAGGAATGAACGAACAGAAGGGAATATCCCACGGAACTGACTTAAAATAGCAAATCCATGGGTATCAAGATCCCCCCAGTACCAAAGTTCCTTTTCATGAAGCCACCTGGACTGTACCAGATTTTCAAAATTATATCCCCGTCCAAAAACTACCATGGAGTCCTTCAATGGAGGGAAAGCAAGACCTGTTACATCGTTTTCGGTTATAAATATCCTTTTTGACTTAGGGATATAATGGGAAAATTCTTCGGTCGGAACTGAGATATCAGAAAACCCTCCAATCCTCTCATGAGGATCTAAAAGCCGAAAACGGATAAGTTCCGGTCGGGATAAAAAACCATAGCGTTCTTCAAATTTGCTTACTCCCTTTATATCCCAATTAACCTCGTCTAGATTAAGAATAATATCAAACCACTGGCTGAGTAAGCGTTTGTATGATTCTATAAATTTCGTATCAACCCCTGAAAGGGAAAGTTGACGAAGAAAAATTAAAGGCTTAGAGTTCTCTATTCGCCATTCGAGTATAGAGATAAGCTTTTCAAGATCAGCTTGTGATTTTATTAAATCAAAGGGATACTTTAGGGTCCAAAGTATAAGCCCGGGGAATTTAAATCGCAGTTGATCAAAACCTTCAAGAAAAATTTTCAACTCTCTATCTTTACCTAAAAACAAGGCAAGTTCCTGTATACTGGAAAAAGAAATTTTTTGAGGAAGCTCATTTCTACCAAGTTGTCTATGGTTTACTTTTTTCCACTCAAGAGGGATATCCTGCTGTTCGCATTTTTTTCTAATTTCCTGAACCCAATCCTTTACTTCAGTAAAATTATCAACCATCTCTGAAGGATTAGGCCCTTTTAAGGGGATATATAACGGAAAAAGTTCTTTTTTATCTAAATAGTCCTTTAAAAAACGGCCCTTCTCCCACTGCCCGATTAACCGTGTTTTTATCTGTTTAAGATCAACCAGTTTCAATTTGATTTGTCTCCTTTTCCTCCCTATACTTCTCAATGCTTATTGACCTGAGCAGAGAGTTTCGACCTTCTTCGTTATGAACAAACCCAACTGTAGAAACATAGGGTTCAATAATGTGGATCTTCTGTAAGGGCGTTATAATCAAAAGCTGCAAATTTAACTGCTTGAATAACTCAAGTCCAAACCTGGCGGACTCATCAGACCCACGACCAAAAGCTTCATCGATTACAACAAAACGAAAGCTGCGGGAACGAACCTCCCCCCATTCCAGACCAAACTGATAAGCCAGGCTGGCAGCAAGTATAGTATATGCCAATTTTTCCTTTTGACCACCGGATTTTCCTCCAGAATCAGTATAGTGCTCGTACTCACTGTCATCTTCCTTCCATCGTTCCGAGGCGGCAAAAGCAAACCAGTTTCGAACATCTGCAACCTTTAAGGTCCATTTTTTATCCAGATCCGAGGTTCCTTCCCTCCCCTTAAAACGATTAACAATTGTCTTAACCTGCATAAACTTTTCTTCGGTATACTGCTCATTATCGGATCCTGTAAAACTCCCTTCGGTACATGATTTCAGCTCCTGACGAAAACCACGAATATCAGCATCGATCGATACAAGTGCTTCTAACTTGATATACCTGCCTTTATTATATTCAATAGAGGACATTGATTTATTTATATACTCAATACGTTCTTCAATCTGCCGGCATTCCTTGTTTAACTGTGCCTGAAATCCTGCTATCTCTCTGATAGTATTTTCATTCAACTGTTCTTTAAAACGCTGTTCAAATTGGGGTAAATCATCGGCCTGTAGTTGATTCAATAATTCAATAAAATCTTTCCCTGAGTCAATGGAAGCATCAAATTCCCGGGTTACTGCTGTATAATCCCTACGAAAATCCTGCATAGCCCTAATAATTTTCTCTTCCAAATTTCTAACTTTTCGGTCGACAGCATCTACCTTCTGCTGAATCAACTCTCTAACCTTCTGTTGTTGTGAATTGCTATTTTCTACCGTAAGTTTTGCATCCACCAAAGCTTCTTTAATTAAAGAATTTAGAGAGTTTTCCAGATTGTCCATAGAAACAGAAAGGTCTCTAATAGTCTTTTCTTCTTCCTCAAGCTGTTCTTTATAATTCCTGACCTGTTCCTCTATCCTTGCTATTTCACTTTTTACTTTATCCAGATCATCTTCAATATGGTCAAGACCCTCTTCCAGAACATTAAGAGAGTTATTAAGTGATTTAAGCTTATTTGAAGATCCTTCCAGTTTTTCAATCTCTAATTGTAAATAGTCAATCTGTTCCGCTAGAGACTGCCAGTTTATATCTTCAAAATTAGTAAAAACTTCTAATTTATTAAGCTTCTCTTTCTCATCCTCAAAGGAATTCAGCTCCTGCTGCAGACGGTTTAAATTTTCTGCAATTACAGCCATTGCCTCTTCCATCTCCATTTTCCGGGCATTCAACACCCCAATCTTTGCTTCATTAGTCCAACCAAGCACATATCTGCTGCGATCGTTTATATCATGACGATCATCTTTCTCATGCCGGGAAGCAGAGCCCTTAACCTGCCCGGCAGCAGTCAGTCCCTTTTTTACCTTCATAAATATATCCAGATTGTCACAGCAGTAGTAGTCAAAACGACGAAAAAGCTGCTCTTCCAGCCAGTTATGAAAGATGGTTCCCGGTTTAACATCTACCTTTGAGGAAAGGATATCATTATCAAAATCTCTAATAATTTGGATTGTGCCGGATACAACTTTGTAATATACAATCCTGCCTTTTAGATGAGTTTTATTAACCCACTGGGAAACTTTTTTATAGAGATTTTCAGGTACAAGAATAGATAAAGCAAAATTGTGAAGAACACGTTCTATTGCTCCCTCCCACTTTTGCTGGTTTTCTTTTACCATAATAAGCTCACCTGCAAAAGGGAGCTCATTTTCAGAAATATTCAGGGCAGAACAGAGTTCCCCACGAATACGAATTTGTCTGGAATCAATATTGCTCCGTCTTTTTTTTAAGGAGGCAATCTCCTCAAGAACTATATTGTATTGTCCCTTCAATGTTTTTATTTCAAACTCTGCATCTGAGCGTAAATTTTGACTTTCAGCATTCTTTAATTTTATTTCTTTTAATAGATTTTCTACCTTTATCTGATTATCTATAAAACTATCAGCATTTTTAATAGAAGGTAAATCGACAGAGGAACAGAGTGTCTCATATTTTTCGAAATGCGCCAGTTTTCTATGTTTTTCGTCTTCAATGTTCCGTAGATCCTTCTTCAGAGATTCAAGTCTGTCCCCACCGTTTTCGGAAATTGCCTGCTTTATATCATCCCTTTCAGCTAATTGAGAGCTTCTTTTTGATGTAAGCCCCTCCTGTTTAAGTTTTAATTTCTCTGTTGATATATTCTGCTTCTGAATTCTCTCTTTTAAAAGTGCAGCCTTTTTTCCTGCAAAAAAGGATCTTAATCCATCACGACAGATCCGAAGCAGATTGCGTTCTGTGTTATATAATTTATTCTTCTCAAGGTTTTTGGAGATAGGAGTAAGCCTTTCAATCTGAGTCCTGGCCTTTATTACTGCTTCGTGAGCCCTGTTTAAGTCTTCAAAATGGCTGATCAAACCTTCTATACGGGGTGCAGAATCAAAAGCTTCCAGCATGTGTTCCCTCACAAAACTGGTAAGATTGCCTACCGATTTAAGAGATACGGTCTGATGAAAGAGTTCAAGAGCCTGATCGCTCTGAAGACCAAAGCGGCGCCGAAAGGCTGCACCGTAAGGGGGAAATGAATCAAAGGGAGGTTCGGTATTAGAGATAAGACGAATCTGTTTTTTTAACTGAGAGATATCAGACCCAAAACCGGAAAAATGTTCTTTTATTGTAAGCTCCCGATCACTTACAACATAGAACCGAGATGGTTGCCCTGATGCCTCTTTCTGCCAGAATACCTGGGCAAGAGTTACTAGCTGCTTATAGCCCTCATTAAAAAATGTTCCTAAAATTACAGAATAGGATTTCCGGTCTCTTAAAGCCACTGGTTTAGCAGTATAACCACCCTCACTTCGTTCTGATTTATAGTAACCAAGGACATAAGATCGTAGGCTCCTCTCTTTATATTCAGCTCCTGCAGCCTTGTTATAAGAAACTTTATTTGCCGGAACAAGAAGGGTTGTAACAGCATCTACCAGAGTAGATTTTCCAGAGCCTATATCTCCTGTAAGCAGGCAGTTTCTTCCGTTTAAAGACAACTCCCATACCTTATTATGAAAGGTGCCCCAGTTGTAAACCTCCATATTAATTAATCTGAAGCCAGCCAGGGTATCATCAGATGCAAACTCAAAAAAATCATTACTGTCACTCATCAGCTATTTCCCTTTTATTCTGATTCGTCCTGCCATATTCGATATATTCTTTTAGTCGTAGATCGAATTCCTGAAGCCACTGGGCATCAACAAAAGCCTTTAGAATTCTTTTAACTTCAATCTTGTCCTTTTTTTCTCCAATAAACCGGATAAACCCAAGATCAGCAACTTTCTGCAGTACACTTCCAATTTTACGGGTAAATTGAACCTCATTACTTCCGGAAGTATAAAAAGTTCCCATAAGATCCACAATCTCCTGCTTATTTATAATAAGACGCTCTTCTCCACTGGAAGCATCGTGTTCTGCCATTTTCCGGCGCAGCTGTGCCAAAAGAAGACTTACTGAATAAGATAGGGGACGCCGGACAATCAATTGGGGACGTTCAGCCTCCTCCTCCGTCCTCTCCCTATTCCTAAGATAGGCAAATCCTTCATCTTCAAAAAGAACCAGTTCCAAACCTATTACTGCAAGATAATCCTGAACAGGTCCCTGAAAATCGAGCAAATTTTGCCATCGTTTAATATCATCTTCCTGATGCATCACACCCTTTAGAAGATAAATTAATAATACAGGCAGCTGATCACCATATTCATTTATCATCTTTTAACTTCCTTTGAAACAATATCTTTGGTACCTTCGCAGATCTTTCTCTACCAATGTGATCAATCCAAAAAACCTTCTCTATAATTTGATCATCTATAACTGCATAACTACTCTCTTCTGCAATAGTAAAATATGTAATAAGCTCGGCCAGTCCCTCTTCCAGGGGATGCTTTAGTAGAAGATTCCCCAAACTTACTTGACTTTGATCTGCAAGCTCTTTTTTTATATTTCTTTGAAGTCTGAGTTTATCAACAACTATCTGGTTGTAAAGAACAGAGGTATCGATAACAGTATCTTCCCCCTCGATAATTAAACTATCCAGCTCCACTTTTACTGGAATGGAATAGAGAGGCCGTTCCATAGGAACCTGAAGGTTGGGACGGAACCCATCTATATTAAAAAAAACACCCTGAGGAGAACTTTCTCTTACAGTAAGAGCATTCTGGTCAATATTGTCGAGTAAACTAACAATACGCTTATTTTCGTAATAACTACGATCATCCAGATAACGTCGCAGCTGTCTGGAAAGCCGTGCCACCATTCGTTGTGTTTGTTCTCCGGCATTTATCCAGTCAAAATGTATCCGCCTTAGGCGATTATCCTGAGTTAAATCCTTAAGTTCTTCAAGTTCAAAAATTTTATCCAGAAGCATAGACAGCTCATCCTGACTACCCGAGGACATTAAAAAGTCCCAAAAGGCTCTAAAACTTAAACCTTGCTCAGATTGAGTTATTGAATCCTGTTTTCCGAAGATAGCCCCCAGGAGTTCTCCTTTCTCTCCTGTCCAGGAAGCAATCTGCTCCCTTACAGAATGATCAAGTTCTCTGAAATTATGCTCCACAGCACGAAAATCACCCAAAAGTTCACGGGAGGTCCTACTGAACTGAATAAATCTTTCTCTAATCTCCCTACCATCCAGCATGGGGATCTCACCTGATTCAATTTCTTTAATTTGCTGGCTTATTTCAGTTCTCTTTCGCTTTAACTCCTTAATCCTCAAATCTTTATCCTTTTCGACACCATGAACAATCTGACGAAGAAGATCAAAACTTGCAAATAGACGACTTTCAGTTCCAATAAATGTTTTTTCGAAAAGACTTTCCAGCCATTGCAGAGCCTTCTCTGTAGAAGGAGTAAGGTCGTAGTGGGGTTCATCTGAATCATGGGGATAGAACTTCCGCAACCACCCCCTGTCATTGCGGGCCCATTCATCAAGGTACTCACCCGCACTCCGGGGGAATTCCTGATCTGCTCCACTTTCTGATAATCGATAGAGATAGTCCTCTAAACGCATAGTAAGCTCAGATTCCTCAATACGTCTAAGATTATTTTCCCTAAATACAGAATCAAGGAACCCCGCAACAAGAGGGCCGTTCTCTGCAGCCATAAGCCTCCAGGCAGGATGTGTTTTACGCATGTTTTTCAGATCAAAAAAATCTAGAACCATAGGATGATTGTAGACTCTATTTTGTATCAGGAAAAGATATTTAATTAAAATATTCGATTAATAATAGGGCATCCTGATTACTATATATTTCTAAGCTCATCAGGTGGAAATTTCGCCATCAAATACAACGGATAGTTGTATATTTTCTTCTGTCGATCTATTCCGAATTTATTCCCGGTAATTTTGAAGGACATTTCAGGATGATACTTACTTATATAAGCCTGCAGGCTTTTGGCTTTAGTATTAGTTCCTGCTTTTACTTCCACAGGCACTAATTTATCACCCAACTGAAAAACAAACTCAATTTCCGAGGTTCTTCCCATCCAGGTAACTACATCAGTAAAACCATAGGAAATCATTTCCTGTAAGACAAAATTTTCTGCAAAATAGCCCTTATATGTGCCATATTTATACTGCATTATAGTTTCAGGCGGAATTTTAACCATGGCACCAAGAAGTCCAATATCAAATAAAAATAGTTTAAAACTATTTTCCAGTGTATTTCCAAAAATGGGAATTGTCGGGTATTCACTTATATCTATTCTAAGAACCAGGCCAGCTCTTACCAACCAGTTAATTGGATCCGCCAAATCCTCATAAGTTCTGTAACCATTGGAAATAACATCCTTAAACCTATATTTTTTCGAAGTACTATCCTGAACCTTTGACAGTTGGGATGGCACTGAATTAAAAACACGTTCAATATGTCTCGAATTAGTATGCCCGGCATATTTGCCGAAATCATTTCCGTAATGGAGCAGAAGAAGTTTCTGTAGACGACGAACATTTTTAAATGCCACAAGAGGATTGTCTCTCTCTTTTAAATATTCAACTATGACCTCTGGTAACCCTCCCGTAATAAAATAGATTTTTAGTAGTTCAAATAAACGAGCATGATAAATATCATCTGTTTTATCACCTTGAAAACTATCAAGAAAGTTAAATGCATGAGTTTCATTAGTTCCAAGAAGAAACTCTTCGAAATTCATAGGATACAGAAATAGTGATTCGATTTTACCCACAGGGAAAGCTGCTTCGGCATGGGATATGCCAAGATTAGAGCCTGCTGCAGCAACGGCCAGTCCTGCCATTTCCTGTCTAAAGTACTTCAAGGAGGTTATAGCTCTGGGAATAGATTGAATTTCATCCAAAATTAGAAGATCATCATCAATATTTATTACTTTTCCACTGATAAAACTCAGCTTATCAATAATAGTTTTAGGATCCAAAGAACCTTCAGTGAAAATAGATGTTAAAACATTTTTTTGCTCTTCAAGATCAAAGTAATGTACATTCGAAAAATAGCTCTTACCAAATTCCTTTAGTATATAAGTCTTACCTACCTGCCTTGCTCCGTTAAGGAGCAAAGGTTTCCTGTCCTTTTTATGCGCCCATTCCAATAACTGTTTTTCAATGTTTCTTTTCATCTTTCTAAATAGATAATATCAGACCATGGAGATTTTTACAAGGAATAACTTGATATACATGGAGATTTCTACAAGGAATAACTTGATATACATGGAGATTTTTACAAGGAATAATTCTGTGTGTTGAAAGGAAATGACTGTATTCTGATTTAATTAGAGGAATGGATAGTTTTTGCAGTTAAAAAAGTGGGTTCCCTGTAAAGTTGATGCTTCAACTATCTTGACACATAGGGTTTATTGGATGCTCCTACAATACTAAAAATATTTATTGATACTCTCTTTAAGTTTATCAAGATAATTTTGAGAAAAATATTTTTCCTTTTCTTTAGGTTTAATAAACTCAAGAGCCACTTCTTTGTCTCCACTATTCACTACCATCGCTAATTCAACCAGAAATTCATTTCTCGCTAACTCAATAATTTTTCTTTCCTCAAGGGCCGCTGTATAACCAGAGGAGTTACTCCAGATGCCATTTGGATTGTCATTGGTAATAGAACTACTCCATAATTGTTCATCAATTATTGAACTATAACTATTCTTTAAAGTAGTTTCTTTTAATAAATCAGGAAAACTATATGAGTCTGTATTTGTAAAGTTTCCGGATGATACAGAATAAAAACCAATTGATGTTCCCTGATTTTTCTTGAAGGATAATTTATCAGGATTAAAAGAGAAGAAGGCTTCACGGCCACTTACCCATGAACCAGTACGACCAACATCCATTATAGATAGAACAAGCCCCTTATTTTTACTAAGCTGAGCATGGAGTGTTCGTAGAGGCAGGCAGGTAGAAGTAAGATTAAATATTTCACCATCAGAAGCAAAAACAAATGGCCGTCCTTTTATGTCACTAATTCCATGGGAAGAAATATAAATAATTATTGTATCTTCTTTAACTGCAAGATCCGAAATAGTTTCTATTTTTTCAAGTATTAGATTTTTTGAAACAAATATATCCGAAATAGTTTCTACATGTATCTGTTTATAATTATCCTTTTCATTACCTGCAACCATATCTGCAAATTCATTTGCAGATACACCAGCTCTACTAAGTGCCAGACTTTCCTCTGAATAAATATCAATTCCAATTGATAAAATATACAGATCTCCTACTGGAGATGTCTCTGGATAAGTCCACGGTGGTGTTTCAACAATTTCGATTATTTCCTCTTTGGGAACAGGTATATTGGGCCAGTAAGCTGTATTAACTTTAAATTCAGGATTATATAACCATTGAGCTGCACCTTCAATCATAATGAGATTATCTAAAATATTTTTTTCAGTAACTTTGCTAACTGGAAGGTACAAAAGATACTGTAAAGTGACTTCATTACTATCCCAATAGGTTATAAAACGTTCATTTTTATATTGATTTATAAAATCTTCAGGAAGTTCAAAATCATTCCCATCAGCTTCAAGATTTTGCCCAGGATTTCTCTTATTATTAAATTTATAAAGATAATAAGGAAAAATTGTAACACTCCCTTCATTTATTTCAAAACTTAAATCAAGTCTATTATAAACGTGCAAAGGTATTTCAGCATCAGGACTATAAGAATCAAAGAAATGGCGTT
>JAQIBN010000030.1 GCA_027859095.1 Spirochaetia bacterium
AGTCTGCGGTGATATGAAATATCATATTTCTGACATAATATAATTAATAAAAGAGGTAAAAATTATGGCTAAAACTTTTTCCCCGGATTTCACAAGAATAGCTTCTGCAGCAAAAAACCGAAAGACAAAAGGAATCCCTCTGTACGAGCATGATATAAATAGAACTGTCATAGGAGCTATTCTGCAAAAGGACCTGCACACAATGTATGAGAGCAGAGACCCGAAGATTCTGGAAGAGCTGTTTAAGGACATTGCAAACTTTCACATAGATCATGGATATGATACATACTCCTTTGAAGGCTGTTTTACAGAACTTATACAGGGAGGTCGAGGACTGACGGGACAGACAGGACCGCTCATCCATAATATGGAAGAATTCGAAGCCTATCCCTGGGATTCTCTCAGTAACCTGTACTTTCAAAATTTCAGTATTTACTTTGATGCAATAAGAAAAACACTTCCCAATGGGATGAAGATTGTGGGAGGAGTTGGAGATGCACTGAATATCACATGGAAATACTTTCTGGATGAATATAGCGATATACTTGCTGTTGGTAGATTTGGCGATGATCTGGGGTTTAAAAGCTCTACACTCCTAAATCCCAAAATAATAGTCAGACACGTACGACCTCAGTATAAAAAATTTATAAGTGAAATAAAATCAAGACACATCCCTTTCCTTCTTCACTCCTGTGGACAAATATTTTCTGTGATGGATGAAATTATAGAAACCGGTATAGATGCAAAACATTCCAACGAAGACACAATTGCACCTTTTAGCAGGTGGGTGAAAGACTATGGCCGGAGAATAGGCAATTTCGGGGGCCTGGATATGGATGTTATCTGCAGAGCAGACGAAGAGGAACTTCGCAAATATATAAGAATAAACATTGAACCGCTAATGGATTCCAATGGCATTGCCATTGGGTCTGGAAATCAGATAGCGGATTATGTGCCTCCAAAAAATTTCCAGGTTATGGTATACGAGGTCAGGAAAATCCGCGGGTTTTGAAGTACTGTATTTTTTTTCTTCACATTGACATAAGATATTATATATTATATATATGTCTTTATACATATTGATTAATTGGAGAAACAATGTCCGAACCAAGCGGTAATAAATCAAAACTTAAAGCCTTTGTTCCATCCTGGCCATCTGTTATTATGGGCACAGGCGCCCTTACAATAGCACTAAATTTGAGCAAAGGAGTCATACCTGCAACAGGTTTTCTTGCACCAGTATTCCTGATAATTACTTTAGTGATTTCATTGATAATACTTTGGACATCGGTATTAAGACTAATCTATCATCCGAAACAACTGTGGGAAGATTTGAAACATCCCGTAACAGGAAGCTTTGTTCCAACAATGCCTATATCACTCATGATACTTGCCATCGATTTAGCCCAGGTAGATCCTACTATTTTTAGTCATGCGATATCCCATACAGCTGCTATAGTTTTATTCTGGATCGGGACGACAGGAATATATCTGTTCAGCTGGATTATTCTTCCTCTACTCTTTCAGAACGAAAAGGTAAGTTATGATCATGGCACATACGGATGGTACATTCCACCGGTCAGCCATTTAATAATTCCCGTTCTTGGATTCGATCTAATTCAGATGAGCCACAGCGGAGTTACTATAAATTTAATGTTTATGGTATCACTGATGAGCCTAGGCATTGGCTTCGTTCTTTTTATTCTGGTCGGCGCAAATATTATGCACAGGTATCTTTACAATTCATCACCAACAGGTAAAATGGCTCCGACTATTATCATAGGTCTTGCCCCAACGGCTATCCTGGCTATAATTGCAGTAAAAATTTCAGCTGTACTGGGTCTGAGTCCGGAGAGTTTCATACGAAGTTATGATGTTGCCTTTTGGATAGGATTACCACTCTGGGGATTTTCCATATGGTGGATGATACTTTCTTTTATTAAAATAATAACTACTCTTATAAAAACCCATCATTCTTTTTCACTTAGCTGGTGGTCCCTTACTTTCCCTATGGGAACTTTAGCAATAGCTACAGGAGCCCTTAACAAAATACTTAAAATTCCCGCTTTGGATTATATATTGGTATCAATAACGGCCGTTCTGTTAATTATCTGGGCAATTGTAACTTTACTGACAATAAAAGGATTAAAAAATCTAACTATATTTCAAGATTAGTATAAATGGAGGCCCTAAAGAGTCTCCGTTTGTAATTTTTTTTTAATATAATATGCTAATTAGGAAATATGAATATGCTTTTTGGAACTTGCCAGTACAATATCACCTTTCTCAACACCAAGATCATTAGCAAGGACATAACACTTTGCCTTTAATAGAAAGAAAACTGGCCTGGTTGTTCCAGACAATCCTTCGTAATTACCCTGCCCTTTACTTATAATCATATCAGCATTTTCAAAATGGTTAAGGAATTCCCTACTGCATAGGCTGGGAATTATTGCAGGAGCTGAAGATCCTGATGATATTAACTCTGCAACCGCATCCAGACCGGAATCAACAGCATCCTGCATAGTTACATCATTAATCACAGGAACATCCCGTACAACATAAGTTACAGATTGTCCCAGTTCCTCAATAAGCAATTTATCAAAAACAGATTCTCCTGCATTATCCCCCAGATAAAGAATGGATTCTGCTTTTTCTAGAATCTTTTTAAATTCCTCAAAATGGAATATTCCAAAGTCCTGTTTTATTATTGCATAAACATCTTCAGAAATATTAAATTCATGCCCCACTCCAAAATCCATAACATTACCTGCTATAGCTATCCTGACGGCTGTTAAGAGTCTGTTATCAGATTCCTCTATAATTCTCTTCAATTCAGGATAGAGGCTTAAGGCTTCTCCAATATTCTCTTTTTTAATTTGACTATATGGATCATTAACTTCACTTATCTCACGTATTTTTCTGTAAATTAAGTCTCCAGTGACAGGTGGACTGCTGTCCAAAGGGAGATCTCTTATCATACAGCCAAGCTCATCCAGTAGTTTCTTAATCCCTGCCTCATCCATTCCGGAAATCCGGCCGGCTCTAAGAGCCTGATCCATAAAGCAGGGAATACAATCAAGATAGGTTTTCATCGATAACCCCGTCCTGCCTCATATTATCAGGATGATAAATTCCTGCTTCCTCTTTTTGATATCGAATACAGCTGCTCCAGTCGCCCTTACAGTAGGAAGTGACATATTTAGCTTCCAGCTTTCCTCTTTCGTAAAAAGTTTTCATAGGGCAAACCTGGAACCACTTGCATTCAATCATCATA
>JAQIBN010000045.1 GCA_027859095.1 Spirochaetia bacterium
TGGAAAGAGCTCGGAGTTTAGTGTAGTTTTTGTATTAGTAATTTTTATTTATTCTTTAAGTAAATTAAAGTTTTTCTATTTCAGAGATGCTCAGTCCTGTAATATGGCTTATCATTTTAATATCAAGACCTTCAGAAAGCATATTTTTTGCTGTTTCTATTTTTTCTTCCAATCGACCTAACAGCTTAAATATTTCAGGACTCAAATAATCTTAAGATCATGGATTTAGCTTTGCTTGAGAACTCTATTAAATTTAGCCAATGTTCTTTTACAAAATCTTCTAGTAGTGATTTTACTATTTTTTTATTTGAAAAGACTTCCATAAAGGCTTCATCGTAGAACTTTCTATCCTGTTCATTATTCATTTTTTATCCCTGATCCCTTAGTATTGGGAGGAATGGGTTTTTGCTTCAGGAAGTTATTTTATTTGAGAAACTTTCTGGTTCCTGGTGGAATCTATTGGTTTTATTTTTATGACATAATAAATATAATTATCTGAACATAAGAAAATTTAAACTTATTTAACGTGACAGTAATTATTGTGTCTTTATTGTGAGTTCTATTTATAGTACAGAGAAGTATAGCTTGGCACGTTTCCTGCATTAGGTAGTACATAATGAACGTATTAAAATCAAAAAAGTTTTTCTTAGCAATACTATTTATATTCACTGTTTCTCTATATGCGGATGGTTATGATCTTCTGGGAAAATGGAATGTTTATAGTTTTTCAAAACGATGAATAACAACGGAGAAGGGTTTTAGAGCTGATCTCGATACCAGTTTCTTCATTTAAAGATGATCCATAAGTGATAAAATACCAGTTTTCTTCTTTAAACAAGATTTCATCTAATGAATCTTCAGCCTATTTTACTGAACAAAATAATAACGATTCAAAAAATAATTCAATTGAAAAAGAAGGTAAAGAATTAACTGGTTCCGAGACATTTACGGAAGAATTCTATTATTATGTAAATGTCTATAGAGCGGAGAATGGCCTTGGATATCTGGAAAGAGATACCAGGGCAGAGAAAGTTGCTGCAGAATATTCTGAAGAATTGGCTCGTATAAAAGCTCTTCTTACGAATAGATCAACGTCTATTGGTGCGGGATATGTGACTCAAAATGGTAGATCATATTTCACTGCTTATTTGGTTGAACCAAAAAGTGTTCAATAATGATAATTGTGGTAGGACTATTGTTAACAGGTCAGGAAAGTCTTATAGGAAGGTTTTGAATGATAAGGTAGCTGAGTACAAAGGATTACAAAAATATGAAAGTGAAGACAAGAGGTGAACTTAAAAATTGTTTACAACCATGGTTCTATTCTATATTATAAATTATTACAGAAAGGTAGGAATAAAGTCTATGTTTTCCAATTTAAATTAGCGTGGTGCAAATGTGATTAAATATAATCTCAGTATAACTACAGGTGGGCTTTTTGTTCCTGAAACAGTGACTCTTTTAAAAACATACAATAAAAATGGTAGTTGGGAAAGTGTGTGGAAAAAGGTTGAAGATGAAAATCTACTTCAAAAAACACATCTTAGAAGCGCAAAAAATATCTTTTCTGATGTTAAACGACGTTTAGAAAATGCATATTCATGGGAAATTGAAACTATTATTCACTCTGAAGACCCAGAAGAATGGGGGTTCATCTGTATGGCATTCACTGCTCGTAGATACCGTATTCTCCGGGATGTTCTTGTAGATGTAATAGGCTACAAATGGCAGGGTGGTGATATAGTTCTTGAATCCTATGAAATACCGGATTATGTGAATACCTTGATTGGGGATCATCCTGAACTTGAGAAGCTGTCAAATAGAACAAGAGAGGATCTTATGCAGATTTTAAAGCGTGATATCCGCGACGGTGGTCTTTTGGATAAGCATACCGGACGTACATTTCATATATTGAAGCCAAGAATAGGTGATTCTCTAAGAAGTCTGTACATACAAGAAGGCTCAATTGATGATTTAAAATTCTTATTGTTTAGTGACCATGAGATTAGCAAATTAAAAGGAGATCTTACTTGAAAGGTAACCCGAATTTTGAATACCTCTTTTCGATAATGAAAAGTAAAGATTTTTTGTCCATGGAAGGGCTGGGGAATGAAGTGCCTTTCTTTGTTCATGCGTATGAACCTGTCGTTCAGGGTAAAGTATATGAAGGAATTCATAACCTTAAGAAACGTCTGGAAACTGAAGGTGTGGAACCGCTGCTTATTGGACTTTATGACATGGTGATTGAACATATGCAGGAGAACAAGGAGCTTGAGGATACCTTTGATTACGAGAAGAGTGTTCCTAAAACTGAGTTTTTCAAGGAGCTGGTTAATACCTATAATGCTGACGGAGTAGTCAAACCCTACTTTAAGAAAAAAATCAATGAACAGAATTATAACCTGGTTATACTTTATCAGGTTGGTGAGGTCTTTCCATTTTTAAGAACTCATAATGTCTTAAACTGGCTGCAGTCCATTATTAAGGATATTCCCCTGGTTGTATTTTTTCCTGGAGAGTACATAACAGCTCCTGATAAAGGGTTTAAACTAAATCTATTTGGTAAGTTTTCCGGCCCTTACTACAGGGCTTTCCGCCTTGAAGATTATGCATTAAGAGGAGTTTCTCATGACTGATTTAAAATCTATATTACAAAAAGATATTGATAGGACTATTGATGGAGTAATAAAGGCTGATGATGACACCCGAATTCTTCAGGAAATTGATGAGTATGTTATAACACGGGAAATCAATAAGCACCTTGATAAGCTGATTGCAGGATACAGCGAATCCATAGAAGCGGTTAAACGAAAAAACAATTACACCTACAACGGTGTATGGATAAGCGGATACTTTGGTTCGGGTAAGTCACATCTTTTAAAGATGCTGGCATATCTGTTTGAGAATAAAGAAGTAGAAGGCAAAAAACTATCAAGCCTATTTATTAATAAAATTGAGGATGAGATCGCCAGGGGTAATTTTGAGAAGATATTTGCTGTTCCTTCAAAGAGTATACTTTTTAACATTGATCAACAGTCTGATGCGGCAAAATCAGACGATGATAATGCAATTCTATTTATTTTTGAGCGGGTTTTTAACAAAATGCAGGGGTTTTTCCCTGAAAGCCGGTCTATTGCTGAATTTGAACGCCATCTCTCAGAAGAAGGATCATATGAAACTTTCAAGACTGAGTACGGGGCAATAATAGGGCAGAGCTGGGTCGACTCCCGAAGTAAAGCCTTTGGTATTGGCAGACCAAAACTTAAACGCGTTTTAATGGAAGGCTCTTTTTCTATGAGTGAGGAAGATTCAAATGCACTAATAGATGTCTATAAAACTGAAGGGTCACTGTCTATTGAAGATTTTGCTGACAGAGTAAAAAAGTGGCTGGATACAAAAGATGATCCAGGATTCAGATTAAACTTCTTTATTGATGAGGTAGGCCAATTTATTGCAAATAAACCGGAACGTACGCTAAATTTGCAGACTTTAGCTGAAACAATGGCGACAGTTTGTAAAGGCCGAGTATGGGTTTTTGTTACAAGTCAGGAAGACCTTCAAAAAGTGGTCGGTGATCCATCAGCCAGCCAGGTTCAGGATTACTCTAAAATTCATGCCCGGTTTCATTTCCGAATAACTTTAAGTTCTGCCGATGTTCAGGAGGTTATTCAAAAGCGTCTTCTTGTTAAAACAGAGGAGGGCAACAAACGTCTTGGCGATCTCTTTGAGAATGAGTCTGAAACCTTCAGAACTATTTTCAGGTTTGAACATGGAGGGAAAAATATTCAGTTTAAGAACAAAGAACAGTTCATTTATTCATATCCTTTTCAGGCGTACCAGTACAACCTCTTGCAGGAATCTCTGCGAGAACTGTCAAATCATAATGCCTTTATGGGGCGGCATGTTTCCAAAGGGGAACGGTCCATGCTTGAGATTTTTCAGGATGTGGCAAAAGATTTAAAGGATAAAACTCTTTACCATTGGGCTACTTTTGATCAGATGTTTAAGGGAATAAGGAGTACACTCAATACTGATCTTTTAAATGCTGTTAATGTTGCAGACCATGAACTTACTGGTTATCCGGCAGCAGTGAAACTGTTAAAAATACTACTTCTTGTTAAGTATGTACGCGATTTTAAAGCAACAAAGGAGCATCTTAAGATTCTTCTTATAAATTCTCCTGAACAGGATTTAGAAGCTCTGGATACTAAGATACAGGAAGCTCTTGAGGTCTTGGAAACTAAAATTTACATTCAGCGAAATGGAGACATATATGAATATCTTACAAATGAGGAGCAGGATGTTGAGCTGGAAATAAAGCAGGTTTCTGTTTCTTATGATGAGATTAGAAAGTTTATTGATACATCTATTTTTTCCGGGATACTTAAAACCGGAAAGATTCGTTATCAACAGGCAGATGAAGACTTTGCTTATAAAAAGATTATTGATGGAGAACAGTTTGGACATTCAGGTACTGCAGATCTTGCTATTCATCTTGTTACCCCTTTTTATCCTAACTTTAAAAATGAGGATACTGTTTTAAATCATTCCATGGGGAAAAAAGAATGCATTATATTTCTTAATGCAGATTCTCATCTGGTTGGTGAGTTACGCTTATATTTTCAAACTGATATCTACTGTAGACAGCATATTGGTGGCAGTGAAAGCTCTCTTACTGAGCGAATAATAAGAGATAAGCAGATATTAAACAGCGAAAGGAAAATTATTATAAATAAACAGCTCCAGGATTGTGCTGGACAAGCTAATATTTATGTCATAGGGGAAATTGTTTCCAGTAAAAAGGGGAATCCAAAGGAAAGGATTGAGGAAGGTTTTCAGAGTCTTGTAAGAAAGGCCTATCCTAAACTGCAGATGCTTAGTGTCCATTATGTGGAAAGTTCATTAAATAAAATATTCTATCCGGATGATTCTTCCGCACTCTATAGCGGTGGAGTTCAGGCTATGGATGAAGCACAGAAAGAGATGTGGGCATTTATTCAGCGCAAGTTTAATGCCAAAGAGTATCTTTCATTAAAAATATTGTATGAGGAATTCGGGGCAAAGCAGTATGGCTGGTACTTTTGGGGTATTTCCTGTGTGCTTGCAAATCTCTTTGTACGTGATTCTATTGAGTTTATGCAGGGGAATAAACAGAGGTCAAAGGACGAGGCGTTTGTTCTCCTTTCACATAAAAAGGAGTTTGAGCTTACACGGGTAATTCCATCTGCTGTGATCGATCAGGCAATTCTTGATGAGTTTAAAAAGTTGTATCAGACACTTTTCTATAAAGATCTTAACGAAAAAAAGATGAAGGAAATGGCTATTATCTTTAAACAGGATCTTCTGTCTATGACTGAGGAACTGGGAAACTGGCAGAGGCATGAAATGGGCAATTTACCCTTTCTTATACTGCTTACACCTATTATTGATGAATTAAAGAGTATCTACCATCGTGATAATGGAACTCTAATTGAAGAAATGCATTCTTATGATGAAGCACTCATACGTTTAGTTCATGAAGAGATAGATCCACTACGAACTTTTATGAAAGCAAAAGAGACTCAGTATGCCACATGGAAGGATCTTACAGCATGGTATGAGGAAAATAGTGATAATTTAGATGAGCTCGACTTTAGTTCTGATTCAGGATCTTTACAGAAGCTTCTCGCCAGTGTCCCGTATAAGGATAACACTTTAAGGAATGCAAAAAAACTGGTTGATGAAATTAGAGATAAGGTTAGTGTAGCTGTGGATGCAAGAAGGGAAGAGGGGAAGAGAAAGATATTTTCTTTTAAAGAATCATTAGAAAAAATGACTGAATATGAAAAACTTTCCTCAGATAAGCAAGAAGAAGTAATGGAGCCTTTAACCCGTTATGCTGCTAAAATTAAGAATGAGAGCCAGATAAAGGATATTAAATTAGCAGAATATGAAGCAAAGGATAAGCTTTCTATTGTTCGTAAAATGATACATGAAGCCACTTCTCCCAAGAAGGCTGAACAAATTATTTACGCTACTGAATCTGAGAAAAATGTTGCCTTCCATAAAGCGGAACTTGTTACAGATAAGGATGTCCAGGACTATACGGAAGCTTTTAAAAAGAAGTATTTGTCTCTTATATCTGAACATAAAAGGATAGGATTATAGAAAGCAGAGAAGGCAAGGATAATCAAAGAGGCATTAAAGTTCCCAATATGGTAACATTAATGTTGATTTATATAAGGTAACGGTGTAGACTAGTATATGAAGGTAATAGCCAGGAAAACAATTGATAGTTTTAACAGAAAACACCCGGACGCAAAAAGTTCAATAGAATCCTGGTATCAGGAGGCTCTGGCTGCTTACTGGAAGAATACGATGGATATAAAGAATCGGTATGCAGCTGCGAGCATTCTTGGAGAGAACTATGTTATTTTTAACATTAAAGGAAACAGCTACAGGCTTGTTACGAAGGTAGCATATAAAAGGCAAACTGTTTTTATTAAATGGATTGGCACCCATGCTGAGTACAGTAAAAAGAAATTTCCCTAATTTTATGGGGGTGGTATGAAGATTATTAAAAATGATAAAGAGTATGAATTAATGCTGGCGAGGGTTGAAGAGCTTGTTGATATGGATCCGGAAGATAACACTCCGCAAGCTGAGGAGTTTGATCTTCTTACTCTGTTAATAAACAAGTATGAAGATGAGGTGTATCCAATAGATATTCCTGATCCTGTAGATGCTATAAAGTTTAGAATGGAACAGCAGGGTCTTAAATATGTGGACATGGTTCCCTATTTTGGCAGCAAGAGCAGGGTGTCGGAGGTTTTAAACCGTAAGCGGAGCCTCTCTTTATCTATGATACGAAAACTGAATCAGGAGCTTGGCATTCCTGCAGAAGTTTTAATCGCAGAACCAGGTAAAGGTATTCCGGAAGATATTGAAGGTGTTGACTGGAAGAGATTTCCTGTTGTCGAGCTGGTTAAAAATGGATGGATAGATTTTGCAGGTTCAATTCAAAGCGCTAAAGAGAATAGTGAGGAGTTGATCCGGGGTTTCTTTTCTCAGGCTGACTTCAGCTTGCAGAACTACAGTATATTTTTCAGAAAAAGTCTTCGCTCAGATAAAACAATCGATGAATATGGCCTTGCTGCCTGGTATGCAAAGGTGCTTATTGACCAGAATAATATTCCCATTGAGAACAAATACAAAGAAAAAGTCCTTGATAATAATTTTTTTGATGAGCTTAGGATGCTTAGTTTTTTTGATAAAGGCCCGGTGCTTGCCCAAGAGTATTTATTGAAATTCGGTATTAAGCTTTTAGTAGTTCCTCATTTAAAAGGTATTCTTATTGACGGTGCAGTATTTTTTAACTCCGAAATGGATCCGGTAATTGGTTTAACCCTTCGATATGACCGTTTAGACTATTTTTGGTTTACACTCTTTCATGAATTGGCCCACCTTGCTCTTCATTTAAAAAATAATGACGATTACTTTTTTGATGATTTAAGCGGAAAGAAAGATCTTACGGATATTGAAAAAGAAGCAGATTCCTATGCAGAAGAAATGCTCATAAAGAATACTGTCTGGCAAAAGTTTTATAAAAAATATCTTAGTGAAGAGGATATTAAAGACTTTGCACGAAAGGAACGAATATCACCTTCTATATTTGCAGGCAGAATCCAGAAAGAGCGGGATGATTACAGCCATTTTAGGAATTTGCTTGGACAAAACCAGGTAAAGAGGTTGTTTGAGGGTACAGAAAAATAAGGAATAAGAGTGAAAGAGAGTAAAAAAAGAGATCACAAAAATCTAAATTCACAAAAAGATGTAATTATGCCTGCTCCTGCTTTAAGGAATCAAATGCCGGAAGACCTTAAATCCAGTCTGCCGACTATCGAGGAGATTGAACAGGAGATGGAGAATGGGTAAAAATAGTTAGATGTTTAAAGAAGCAATAAAAAATAATATAAAAGGCTTTACCTTTGAGGTAAAGTGTATTATAATTGGCGTGTAGGTGGATATACAATTTAGTAGTAAAAAGTTAGAAAAAATATTCAATTCAGAGCAGCTTCTGAAGAAGGAGTTTGGGGAACAGGCAGCTAAAATACGGATAAGGCTGGCTGTTTTAAAAGCGGCTCCTTGTCTTGCAATGGTATCTACATCAAAACCGGAACGCAGGCATGAGCTTTCCGGAGGTAAAAAGGGAACTTTTTCTGTTGATTTGAAACATCCGTTCCGTTTAATCTTTGAACCCGCTGATATACCGGTTCCTCGAAAAAAAGATGGTGGGATTGACCTTGAAAAGGTCATTTCAATTACAATTCTTAAAGTGGAGGATTATCACTAATGACTGAAATAATAAATACCTATAACCCTGATTATGTAATACACCCTGGAGAATATCTAGAAGAGATTCTGGAAACAAGGGAGCTAAAAAAGCGTGATTTTGCTGAAAGAGTTGGGATTTCAGTTAAGGCTGTAAGTCAGATAATAAATCGGAAGTCTCTCTATTCCCCTGAAATAGCGCTTCGGTTTGAGAAAACATTGGATATTCACGCTGAAATATGGATGAATCTGGTTGATTCGTATCAATTGTTTGAAGCCAAATTGAAAGAAAAAAAGAATCTCGAGACAGAGAAAACAAAAGAGTGGATTAATAGATTTCCCGTTTCTGATCTGAGAAAGATTGGGATACTTCCAAAATCAGGGAAACCGGAAATTCTTGCCGATTCATTACTTAGGTTTTTTAATATATCGAGTCCTGAAGTGTGGGATGAATATATGACCAGGAAAGCAGTTTCTTTCAGAAAAAGCAGTGTTTTTTCGGAATCCAGAGAATCAACTGCTGTTTGGCTGCGCTTGGCTGAAAGGGAAGCTGAAAAAATTGAAACTGATAATTATGATAGGAATACATTTAAAGAGGGGTTATTAGATATAAGAAAACTGACAACTTTATCCCGTGATAAATTTTTTCCGGTTATGCGGAAAATATGCAGAAAATCGGGGGTAGCTCTTGTACTTGTCCCTGAACTTGGGAAAACCCATATTAGTGGAGCCGCTTACTGGGTTACGCAAAGTAAGTCGCTTATTGCAATAAGCCTTCGATATAAGAGCAATGATCACTTCTGGTTTACCTTTTTCCATGAAGCATCCCATTTATTACTTCACGGAAAAAAGAATGTGTATATTGATCGAAAGGAGTATGGTGATTCTGAGGAAGAAAAAGAAGCTAATCGTTTTGCGGGGGATATTCTTATACCTCCCAATGAGTATGAAAGATTTATATCTGAAGGGGTTTTTTTTGAACCTCAAATAAGAATGTTTGCTGAGAGGATAGGTATTCATCCAGGGATTATTGTCGGTCGCCTCCAGCACGATAATCTGATAGAGTTTATCTGGCATAATAAGATAAAAGATAAATACGAAATTAAGAATATAATTGCATAAAAATAAGGAATAAGAGTGAAAGAGAGTAAAAAAAGAAATCACAAAAATCTAAAATAACGAAAAGATGTCATTATGCCTGCTCCTGCTTTAAGGAGTCAGATGCCGAAAAGCTATGCTGATTTTTTAAAGGATCTAAAAGAACGTATTCGAAAGGAACGTCTTAAGTTTGTATTGTCCGCAAATTCTGCTCTGGTAACCATGTATTGGGAGATTGGATTCTCTATTCTTCAAAAGCAGAATGATGAAGGATGGGGAGCAAAGGTTATAGATCGTCTGTCGTATGACTTAAAAGAGGCTTTCCCTGAAATGGGTGGATTTTCTCCCCGTAATCTGAAATATATGCGTAAATTTGCAGAATCCTGGCCGGATCCGGTAATTGTGCAACGTACCGTTGCACAAATCCCCTGGCGCAGTAATCTGGCACTATTGGACAAATTAAATGATTCCAAAAAACGTCTCTGGTATGCACAAAAAACAATAGAAAATGGATGGAGCAGAAATATTCTTGTCATACAAATTGAAACCCAACTGCATGAACGAATTGGTCAGTCCACTAATAATTTTGTTACATCTCTTCCTCCGGCGGATTCCGATATGGCAAATCAGATCTTCAAAGATCCTTACATTTTTGATTTCCTCGGAACTGCAGATACCAGGCGTGAGTCGGAGCTGGAGCAGAAACTTATTGATCATCTTGAAAAGTTTCTGTTGGAGTTAGGGCAGGGTTTTGCTTTTGTTGGACGACAGGTTCATATGGAAGTCGGGGATTCTG
>JAQIBN010000069.1 GCA_027859095.1 Spirochaetia bacterium
GCATATGTGTACATGCTTCAAAAATATCTTCAATTTTACTGGTAATAATAATAATTTTTTGATTATTTTTTGCTATTTCATCTATTATTTTTTTAAGATTTTCTCTTGAACTAATATCCAGACCATCAAATGGATCATCTATAACAAGCAAATCAGGTTTTTTTAAAAGTGCAGAAAGAAGTATTATTTTTCTGAATTCACCTGTTGAAAGTACCATTATTCCTTTATCTAACACTCCTCCTAAAGAAAACATGGATAAAAGCTTATGTGCATATGCTTTGTCTTCATATTTATTTAGAGCTAGCCAATTTTTAACTAGTGTTCCTTTATCGGTAGCTCCATGCATTAATCTTGAAGCATCATTTTTTCTTTCATATTCAATTATTTTATCCTGGAGTTCAAAAGAAGAATAAGCAGTATTTACTGAACCTGAAAGAGTCCCTTTATCCGGTTTTAGAATCCCGGCAATTACTTTTCCAAGAACTGATTTTCCACTACCATTTATTCCTGAAATTACCCAGGCATTTCCGGGATTGAAGTCTGCACTAACATTATCAAGAATAATTTTTCTACCAAATCTAACACTTATATTCTCAAGTCTCAGCATGTTTAAAATCACCACCGTATATCCAAACTATTTGACACAATAAATATATATGATATATTCCTTGTTAAACAATAAGATTAGGAGAACAATTATGAATTATTTCAATTCTTTACCATTAAGGTTACAGATAGAGGAACTTGGTCAGTGCAGGTTTATGAATGAAAGTGAGTTTACAGGAGTGGAAAAGCTTAAGGGCAAAAAGGTAGTTATTGTCGGTTGTGGTGCTCAGGGATTAAATCAGGGGCTTAATATGCGTGACAGTGGACTGGACATTTCTTATACTCTTAGGAAATCTTCTATTAAATCCAAAAGACAGTCATGGAAAAATGCTACAGAAAATGGTTTTAAAGTAGGTACATACAAAGAAATGATTCCTACAGCAGATTTAGTATGTAATCTTACTCCAGATAAACAGCATAGTCCTGTTGTAGAAGAAATAATGCCTTTAATGAAAAAGGGATCTGCTCTTGCTTATTCTCATGGATTTAATATTGTAGAAGAAGGCATGAAAATAAGAGAAGATATAACCGTTGTTATGGTTGCTCCTAAATCTCCGGGGACTGAGGTTAGGGAAGAATATAAAAGAGGATTTGGTGTTCCAACTCTTATTGCAGTTCATAGAGAGAACGATCCAAATAATAATGGTTTGGAAATTGCTAAAGCATATGCGGCTGGAACTGGAGGACATAAGGCCGGAGTCCTCAATTCTTCATTTATTGCAGAGGTAAAATCTGATCTTATGGGTGAACAGACTATTCTTTGTGGAATACTTCAGGTTGGATCCTTACTCTGTTTTGATAAAATGATAGAGAATAATATCAATGCTGAATATGCGGCAAAACTTGTTCAGTTTGGATGGGAAACAATTACCGAAGCTTTAAAACATGGTGGTGTTACCAATATGCTGGATAGACTATCAAATCCTGCAAAAATTGTTGCATATGAACTTTCAGAAGAGCTGAAAAAGCTAATGGGAGATCTGTTTAAGAAGCATATGGACGATATTATGAGTGGACAATTTTCTTCTGGGATGATGGAAGACTGGGCAAATAATGATAAAGATCTTCTTACCTGGAGAGAAGAGACGAGTGAAACAGCATTTGAAAATACAAAAGCAACTGATGAAGATATAAGTGAACAGGAATATTATGATAATGGAATTTTAATGATAGCTTTTGTAAAAGCAGGAGTTGAACTTGCATTTGAAACTATGGTATCCGCAGGAATTAAGCCTGAATCAGCATATTATGAATCACTACATGAGGTTCCTTTAATTGCTAATACTGTAGCAAGAAAAAAGCTCTATGAGATGAATGTTGTAATATCAGATACCGCAGAGTATGGAAATTATCTTTTTGCCAGTAAATGTATTCCAATGCTTTCAGATTTTATGAAATCAATTGATTCTGATGTAATTGGGAAACCTCTATCAGTTTCTGATAATAGTGTTGATAACATTAAACTTATTGAAGTCAATGAAGCTCTAAGAAGCACCGGAGTAGAAAAGGTTGGAAAAATTTTACGCGGACATATGACTTCAATGAAAGCAATTATTTAAGAAATCTTACATTGTATATATTACCGGCTGTTTACAGCCGGGTTTTTTATTTTATAAAAAAATACTAATTACTTATATAGTGTGCACTATAATTACCTATTATTTGAAATCCAAGCTTTTTATAGAGTGAAAGAGCAGGATCATTTTCTTTTTTTACATAAAGAACAGCATTTTTTCCTGATTTATGAATCTCATTTAGTAAATATTTCATAAGGTATGTGGAAATTCCCTGGTTACGATATTGAGGTTTTGTATATACACCTCCTATCTGGTTGTAACCAAAACCTTTCCCATTTGTATTTACTTTTGCTATTATTTCCTTTCTGACTGATGCGAAAAAAACACTTTGATTTGAACATGTCTTTCGTAAATTATGCAAAATAGCCTGTTGATTAATACTGTTGTTTCCTACCAGAACTTCTTCCTGTAAATATGCTTTTTCCAATTGGAATAAAAGCAAAGCATCTCTTTTTTTTGCTTTTTTAACTGAAAGAGATCTAATATGGTGTGTAAATTGTTTGTAAGTATTATCTCTCAAAAGGGAGTAATTGATAGTCGAAGAAGATGAATAGATAAGTTCCTTTTTTATGAGTTCTGTGTCTTCTTTTATACCCAGAATACAAAAAATTTTATTTTTGTATTTTAATATATTTTTTAACATTATTTTTATTACTTCAGGAGATGGATATTTGTCAGAAAAAATAGGCATTATTATTCCACCTGAGGTAATCATTATAGCATTCTTTATATTTTCTGGATTTGTTTCTGATACTTCACAAAAAATTTTAGCAATTTTTGCTGAAGGAATAATTAATTGACCATTCTGATATATTCTGGAGATAAATGAAATTGATTTATAATCATATATTCTGACGAAACTTAAGAATGGATTCCTTAATGATAAAGTTAGTTCATGGACGGCCACTAATTTTTGCCTACATTTTGCATATTTTCTACAGGTACAATCCCAGTTGGTTGGTATTCACCTAATATTGCAGAAAATCCTGCCATGAATGATTCGTATCCAGTTCCGTATACAGCAACTGCAGAATTGATCCAGGATAATTCCTGAATTAAAACAGGAGTTAATACCGATATAACCGTGACTTTTACATTTGTATCTTCCAGTGTTTTCAGCATAGCAAGGCTGAAATCGTTTGCAAGACAAAAAATAACTCTATCGTAATTTTGCACTTCTGATTTGAAGTCAGCAAGAAAATTTTTCTCTGATTCTTGTTCAGGTATAAAAGGAAAGTAGTATGTCGATGCACTTGCAATTTGTTTTTTGCCTTCTGCTAAAAATACCCTATACGGCCCTGCAAGAAGAACAGTACTATTATCCTCAATACTTATAGGTAATTTTTCTCCTCTTAAAATGCTAACACTTCTAAATGCCTGATCCAGGAAAAAATCATTTCCCATTGAGTTAGGGATGTCTTCTGTTATTTTATCAATATCAGGATATAGACTTACTGCATCATCTCTTTTCAGGTATGTAAATTTTGTTTTTAAAATTCTTCTAACTGATGTTGTAATATTTTCTTTAAAATCTTTATCATCCTGAAGTTTTTTATAAAGGTAATCCCATATTATTTGATAGGTGGATGAAGACCTTGAAATCATAATAATATCGTTTCCGGCATTAAGGGCATTGTAGCATGACTCTTCGATTCCTTTCGTTGATATCTTTGCACCTCGCATTACCATATCATCAGTAATTATAATACCCTCAAAACCAAGTTGTTTTCTAAGTACATCTGTAAGAAAGTATTTAGATCCTGAAGCTGGGATATTATCTTCAGTTATTTTCGGGAATGAAATATGACCACTCATTATGGCAGGAACACCTCTTTTTATAAGAAAGCGGTATGGTAAAAGTTCTCTGTTCCAAAGGGTTTGAAAATCTGCATTAACTTCAGGCAGCATTCCATGAGAGTCTCCTGAGGCTGATCCATGTCCTGGAAAATGTTTTGCTGTACTAATAACTGCTGTACTGTCCTGGCCTTCGAAAAATGAGGTAGAAAGGGTAGCTGTCATCACAGGATCAGAAGAGAAAGATCTGGGTCCAATAACATCTGCATCAGGATTTGTATAAATATCAACAGTAGGGGCGAAATTCATATTTATACCAATAGTTTTTAATTCCAGTCCTATATACCTACCTGTTTTATATGCATCCACGGGCATTGCAGTTGCACCTATACTCAAATTTCCTGGTGTTATTGAAGTATTGCCCTTAATATGACGTACCCAGCCCCCTTCCTGATCAGTTGCAATAAAAAGGGGTATACCCAGAGGATTCTCTGAAGCAGTTTTCTGCATTAGTGTGATACTTTTTCCTAATCTTTCCAAATTAGATACGTTCCATCCAAAAATCTTGACCCCTCCAATTCTTTTCGTACTTATCCATTCAAGTATTTCATCCGACGGGTCAAGCCCATAATAGCCAAGGATCATTACCTGGCCAAGGAGATCTGTATCATCCATTTCTGAGATTATATTTTTTATGAGTAATTCAGATTCTGTATCATCAAAAAATTGTGGGAGAGCGATGAGAAAGGAGGTGTGAATGAGGAAGAAAACAATAATTACTGTTTTTAATTTTTTCATCCCTTCTCCATTGATATCCCTAGGGGCACGGCGCGCCGTACCCCTAGGGTTTTGTAAACATTAAATATATTTCATCCCTTTTATATCATCGATATGCTGAGTAGCACAATGGGTTGCTACTGCTCCTTCTCCAGCTGCTACAATAAGCTGTCTGAATGGTGTTGCACGTAAATCTCCAACTACAAAAAGTCCAGGTATTTCTGTTTCCATTCTTTGATTAGTAATTACAAATCCACCTTCATCGGTTTTTAGTTCAGGTATTAAAGAAGTTTGAGGAAAGGACCCAATAAAAATAAATACTGCATCCATTTTTTCTTCCTTAACTTTGCCTGTTAAGGTATTCTCCAGAATTACACTCCCTACCTTAAAATCTCCCTTAATTTCTTTTAAAACAGTGTTGAATTTAACTTTAATTTTCTTGTTTTTTATGACTCTTTCAGCTAAAGATTTCTGGGCTCTAAATCTATCTTTTCTATGTATCATTATAATTTTAGAACTTAAATTAGATAAAAAAGAAGCTTCGTCACAGGCTGCATCTCCACCACCCACAACAAGAATCTTTTTATCTTTAAAAAAGGGTCCATCACAGGTTGCACAATAAGATACACCCCTTCCTGAATATTCTTTTTCCCCTTTAACATCCAATAATCGTGGTTTAGCACCTGTAGACATTATTACAGCCAGGGAAGTTAAATCCCCATTAGAGGTCTTTACAGTAAATATTTCTTTATTTTTAATTAATTTTGTTGCAGATGCAGTAAGAAATTCTGCTCCAAAAGTTTCCGCCTGTTTTTCCATATTTTGTGAAAATTCATATCCTGAAATTGGATCAGGAATACCCGGATAATTTTCAAGATCACTTATATTTAAAGCCTGACCACCAGGCGCCAATTCTTCAATAACAAGTACTTTTAGGTTTGCTCTTGCTCCATACTGTGCTGCAGCCATTCCTCCAGGGCCTGCACCTATAATAATTAGATCATAAGTTGCTTTCATACTGCCTCCTAAGCTATCTTAGAGAATACAATATAAGGAAAAACATATATAGAGTCAACAGAACCCAGGGCTTTATGGAGCAACCGGTGCTAAAAAAAATATACATATAAATTGATACGTAATGTTATTAAAAAATGCACGTAAGAATTGTTTTTTACGTAAATAAATGTTATATTGTTACGTGGAGGGAATATGAACAGGAAATTAACACTGAATGTGGATGAACAGTTAATTGAATTTGCTCATCGTTATTCTAAAGTATCCAGACAATCAATCTCAGGATTGTTTGAGAAATATTTATTACGGTTAAAACAGGACGTATCTCATGAAGATATTTCTTCAGCTGCAAGAGATTTATACGGAATTTTGGATAAGGATATATTGCCGGATAAAAAAGAAATGAGAAAAGAATTTTATGAAAAAAGTATTAATTAATTTAAACATCATCCTGGATATGCTTAATATGCGAATGGATCATGAATCAGCATTAGCAATATTTGATTTATGTGTAAAGAAAAGAATTAAAGGTTATATATCATCTCATGAGATAACAACACTATCGTATTTTTTGGAAAAACAAAAATATGGTGTAATGAAAAGAAATAAAATAATTAATAATTTATTAGATCATCTAAGTGTATTAACAGCTCATGAAAATATTTTGAGGAAAGCACTTATATCAGAGATTGATGATTATGAAGATGCAGTAATTGATGAATTGGCATTGAATGAAGAAATTGATTATATCATTACAAGAGACCTAAAAGATTTTAAGAAATCTAAGAACAGTATATATAATGCACGTGAAGCTTTAGAGATAATAGATTAGCTGGTGGAATACTTATTTCATTTAACTCCGGATCGAGCACTTCCCGTAACGGAATTAGCCGGGGAATACAGAGTTACAGAAAGAACAATCCAGAAAGATCTCAATTCAAGACTAATGTCACTTCCCATAAATAAAAATTCTTCTGGGAAATATCAGTTGTATACTGCTAATAATCGGTATTACAGTAAAAATTGAGGAAATATTTATCTAAAATTCGGTATTTTCACTAATAGCATTGTTGCTAAGCGGTAATGGTACTAATATACAAGAAATAATTCTTGTATATTCTGGAAATAAAGTGGATATACTGCAAAAAATCAGCATTTCAACCAAGCTATCCCGCTTATTTTCAGTATACTCAATAGTTATATGCCAAAGTAGCAAAAAATGGATAATGCAAACAGGAACAACCAAAAACAGCAATAACATATTAATTAATAGAACCCCAGTGGGAGAATTTGACTTTGGAGTTAGTATTCCACCAGAATCTATATAATAATGAATAATACTATTCTGACAACTGTTTTACCTCCGGTAGGAGCAACATAATATGGAATTAGTCCCAATGAAGAATAATAAAGAAATTAATTTATAATATCTTTTTACTGACAATAGTAAATAGATATTTTAGAAAAATAGTTGAATTAGGTTAACAAATATGTTAACATTGGTGTATGCATGAGATTCGATTTTACAAAGATACTAAAGGTAACTCACCGATAAAAGATTTTCTTGAAAAGTTAAATTCAAAACAAGCTCAAAAAGTTACCTGGGTATTAAACCTCATAGAGGAACATGAAAATATTCCTAAAACATATTTAAAGAAAATGGTAAATACAGATAATATATGGGAAGTACGAATTAATAGTGGTAATAACGCCTATAGATTAATGTGTTTCAGATATAAGAATAAAATTATTGTCTTAACAAATGGATTTCATAAGAAATCGCAAAAAACACCACGAAATGAAATTTTATTGGCGGAGAAAAGAAAAGCTGATTGGCTAAGGAGGTTCAAATGAGCGATCTTCAGAAATACATTGAAGAAAGAAAGAAAAAAGATCCTGAATTTGCAGAAAATTATAATGAGGGATACAAAAATTTTAAAATAGGAGCAATATTAAAACAATCCAGAATTGAAAAAGGATTTACGCAGGAACAACTTGCTAAATTGTTAAATACAAAAAAGACTGCAATTTCCAGGATTGAGAATCATGCTGAGGATATACGATTATCTACACTTGAAAAATTTGTTCATGCTCTTGGAAAAGAAATGGAAATCATAATTCAATAGGAGCATATAATACTAAGGATTGATTCGACTTTAAAGGTCGCCCTCTAAGATATTCACAGGGCATAAAACTAATAGAGACCTTTAATGTCGATTTCAATCCATTGTTCCTGAAGGCTAAAAAAGAA
>JAQIBN010000089.1 GCA_027859095.1 Spirochaetia bacterium
TTGCTGGAACAGCAAAAGAATATTTTCTTGGTGAAAACATCAAACGAGAATATGAGCTTTATGATTTAATTGAAACTGAGCTTAAATCGCTTTTTGATGATATGCTTATTTCTAATATTAATAGTAAATTTAAAATTACTGCTAAGTTCAGTCCGCTTATTAAAAAGATAATTGATCCCCAAGTAAAAAAATATGTTGAAGCTCTGGCCAATAAGCAAGATAAAGGCAGGAAACAAGATAAAGAAGAATTTATTAATTACATTAAAAATATTAAAAAAATTTCATTAGAAGAATACAATCAAGACGAACTTCAATTCTTACTTGTTGACTATTCAAAAAGTGAAGAATCCATATTAAAAAAAATCGAAGATTTAATAATAGATTCTATAGAGAAAGATCATGATTATCGAAAAATAGAAGAAACAGATGATGCAATTAAAATCTTGGACAAGTATCAATATAAAAAAGAGTGCATTGTCTGTGATACTCCAATAGTACCAACAGAATTAATTGAAAAAAAGAAAGTTAACAAAGAAAATCTCTATGAATCGCTTAGTGAGTCTACAAAAGCTATTCTTGAAAGTATACTGAAAAAAATTGATAATGATGACCCCTTAATGATTCGAGATGCTTTTCTTTTAGCAATTAAAGATGGAAATACAGCGCCATTACACTCATTAAAAGATAAAGTTTCAGAACTATTCACCTATTTCAATGGGGAGCTAAATAATTTGTTTGCCGATTGCTCTACAGAGAATGATATCATTACACATACAAGTGAATATGCAGAGATACTAAAATCAAAACCTGAAATTAATGAAGAAGATTTAAAATATATTGAAGAAATTGTAAATGAAAACATTGATAGAAAAATCATTATAGATAGAGATAAAAATAACAATCTAAAAGTATTTATAGATAAAACTGAATTGCTTGGCTCCAGTCGAGATGTATTAATGCTTAGTACTGGAGAGCAAAATTTTATATCTCTCTCTTTTGAATTACTTAAAGCACGTAATACAAATGATAAGATAATTGTTATAGATGATCCGATTTCAAGTTTTGACTCTATTTATAAGAACAAAATTGCATATTCTCTAATTAAAGTTCTTAATGGAAAACAGCAGATTATTCTTACCCATAACACAGATTTGATTCGATTGCTTGAACATCAAAGACCAGGCAGCTTTACGCTGTATCTATTAAATAAAACAATCGGTGAGATTAATGGCTTTATTCCAATTTCGAAAAAAGAAATTGATTTATTACTAAGGATCGATCGACTGATACGTCTATTAAAAGGCCCAATACAATCAAGCATCAAGAATGAAAAATTATTTATCCTTTCCATGATTCCTTTTATGCGTGGCTATGCAAGCATTGCAGGAAATGATGCTGTGTATGATAAATTAACCTTTGTAATGCATGGATATCTTGACAATAAAGTAAACATTACGGAGATTTATTCTGAATTATTTGGTGATTCGGTAAAATTTAGTTCTAATATCGTTGTTTCTGCAGATGATATTTCGGAATTATTATTGGCAAGTTCTGAAATACTAAATAAAGATGATTATCCGTTGCTTGACAGGACTTTGAACCATTCATTGATGTACCTATTTCTAAGATTGAATGTGGAAAAAGTAATTGTTAATAAATACAAAGTAGACACTACCAAGAATTATATGCTGGCGGACATTATTTTGGCAGCTTTCAAAGGTGATACAAGTGAATCTCTTAAGCATAGAGTATTTTTAACTTCCAAAAAAACATTATTAAATGAATTTAACCACTTCGAAGGGAATATGAATATATTTCAACCAGCAATTGATATAAGTGATACAGCATTAGAGAAAGAGCGTAAAAGTATTATTGATTTTATAGCAAGGCTATAGAATCCATTGGATAACCAGTTCAATCTGGTAACCGGGTCAAGCTCGGTTGTAGGTTAACTGAATGCATGTGTAAAAAGAGGGAACATTAAATGTCAATACAACGCTATTCTGTAAATCAACATCAACCTCAAACATTACTAACCTGGATAAATTCCGTAGAAATAGCCATTCCCGAAATACAACAACCATTTGTATGGCCTGCAAAAAAAGCTCGGGAGATGCAATATGAATAATAAGAAATTAACCATAAGAAACAGCACAGCTGAGTTCCTGATTTTTACATCCCAGGCAAACGAAGAAGGAATTGAAGTAAGGGTCAACGATGAGAACGTATGGCTTACACAAAAACTGATAGCCAGGCTCTTTAATGTGGAAGTAAACACAATAAATTATCATCTGAAAGAGATCTTCAATTCAAAAGAACTTTCTACAGGGGCAACTGTTCGAAAATTTCGAATAGTTCAAAAAGAAGGAACCCGGGATGTTTCGAGGGAAGTTGAGCATTATAGTTTAGAGGGTATAATTGCTGTTGGATTCAGGGTTAATTCTGAACAGGCTACAAACTTCAGAAGATGGGCAACCCAGGTCTTAAAGGATTTTGCAACTCGCGGATATGTAATTGATAATATCAGACTCAAAAATGGAGCATATTTAAGCAAGCAGTATTTTAAGGATTTAATACTCGAAATCAGAGATATCCGTGAAAGTGAAAGGAATTTTTATCAACAAATCACTGACATCTATTCTACTGCACTGGACTATGATTTAAAAAGCCCAACTACCAAAGGTTTCTTTGCAAATGTCCAGAATAAGTTACATTTTGCAGTACATGGACATACAGCAGCTGAACTTATTATAGATAGAGCAAATTATAAAAAAGATTATATGGGTTTGAAAACATGGAAAAAGGCTCCTGATGGAAAAATAATTAGATCTGATGTAGTTATTGCTAAGAACTACTTGAGTGAAAAAGAGATTAAAGCATTAAATCGCATTGTTACAATGTATTTGGATTATGCAGAAGACCAGGCCGAAAACGGTATTCCCATGACAATGAAAGATTGGGCGGTAAAATTAAATGCTTTTTTACAGTTTAATAATAAAGAACTTCTGGAAAATTTTGGAAAAGTTGCGGCCGTAGTAGCAAAGAGCTTTGCAGAGAGTGAATTCGAAAAATATCGCCCAATTCAAGACAAACTTTTTGAAAGTGATTTTGATAAAATGGTAAAGCAGATTGAAGCTATAGGACATGAACAGGACAAAGAAAATGAATAAAAAAGAATTATCTGGATATACTCCTGCAACAGAGTTCCTGCTTTATAAAACTCCAAATGGTGATATAAAAGTAGATGTTCTGCTTCAAAATGAAACAATCTGGATGCCCCAGAAGAAAATTGCAGAACTTTTTGATGTTAATGTTCCGGCAATATCCAAACATTTAAACAACATCTATGATGATGGAGAGCTGAAGATGGAGGCAACTGTTTCCAAAATGGAAACAGTTCAACAGGAAGGAAATCGCCAGGTTAGACGAGAAAGAGAATTCTATAATCTCGATGTAATAATAGCAGTTGGTTATAGAGTGAATTCTATCCGGGCCACACAATTCCGAATTTGGGCTACCGCTGTTCTTAAAGAGTTTGTAATAAAGGGATATACAATGGATGTGGATCGGCTAAAAAATCCACAACCAATTTTTGGACAGGATTATTTTGAGGAACAACTTGAGAAAATCCGCGACATTCGTAGTAGTGAAAGAAGATTATATCAGAAAATCACCGATATTTATTCAGAGTGCAGCATAGACTATGAATATAATTCCGAAACTACTAAGAATTTCTTTGCAACAGTTCAAAACAAGCTACATTGGGCAATAACAGGTAAAACAGCAGCCGAAATTATTACGTCCAGAGCAGACCATAAGAAAGATAAAATGGGATTAACAAGTTGGAAAAACTCTCCAGCTGGTAAGATTAGAAAATCAGATGTTTCTATTGCTAAAAACTATCTATCTGAAAAAGAGTTAAAACCACTAAACAGATTTGTTACAATGTATCTTGATTATGCGGAACATCAGGCAGAAAAAGGCGTTGCAATGACAATGAAAGACTGGATAGAAAAACTGGATGCCTTTTTACAGTTTAACGAGGAAGAAATTTTGAAAAATATCGGTAAAGTAACTGCTGAAATTGCAAAGGTTTTTTCTGAAAGTGAATATGAAAGATATAAACCCATTCAAGATAAAAACTTTGTAAGTGATTTTGATAGAGAGATAAAGAAACTATTGGATGAGAGCAAATAATGAGTGATAAGAAATTAACCATAAGAAACAGCACAGCCGAGTTCCTGATTTTTACTACTCAGGCAAACGAAGATGGCATAGAAGTAAGAGTAGAAGATGAAAATGTATGGCTTACCCAAAAGATTATTGCAAAATTATTTGATGTTCATGTAGCAACTATCAACGAACATATTAAAACAGGAGGATTACAGTGATTTTTGAAAGAATAGAGCGCCTCTTAACACAAACAGAATCAACAAACCTTGAGTTTAGGCAGCAAAAACCGCTGTACCCAAAAATCTGTTTGAAACAATCTGCGCTTTTCTAAACCGTGAAGGTGGGGACATTCTTCTTGGAGTGGATGATACAGGCTTAGTAAAAGGGATAGAGCCAACTGCTGTTGAGCAAATCAGCCAGGATATTATAACCCAATCCAATAATTCAAATCTGCTTAATCCACCATTTATTCTCTTTTCTCAAAAATATGAAGTTGAAGGGAAAATAATCCTTCACATAGCCGTTCCGGAAAGTTCCAGAGTGCATCGGTACAAAGGAACTGTTTACGATCGAAGTAATGATGGTGATTTCAAAGTTACATCTCCTGAGCAGATTGCTTTTCTTTCCAACAGAAAAACAAATTTCTACGCAGATGCAAAATCGTATCCCTATCTAACAATGGATGATTTTGAACTGGATATAATAGAAAAAACTAAATCTATTATTGCTGCCCGTAAATCAACACATCCCTGGGTGAGTTTATCCAATGAAGATATGCTTCTGAAGGCAGGACTCTTTAAGAAAGACTTCAAAACAGGAGCTGGAAGCTATACACTCGCTGCAGCCCTTCTTTTTGGTAAAGAAGAAGTAATACAAAGTCTTCTTCCTGCCTATAAGACAGATCTTCTTCTCCGGAGAGATAATCTCGACAGATATGATGACCGTATTGATGTAAGAGTTAACCTTATAGAATCATTCTTTATTATTATGGACTTCATCGATAAAAATTTGCCTGATCCATTTTATCTTGAAAAAGAACAAAGGATTAGCCTGCGTGATATAATTTTTAGAGAAGCTGTTGTAAATATGCTTGTCCATCGGAATTTCATGGGTCAACTTCCTGCAAGAATAAATATCTATAAAAATCGTATTGAAATGCAGAACCCATCCCTACCCTTGAAAAAAGGTTTATTGAATGCGAAAGATTGCATACCTCATCAAAAAAATCCATTAATCTCAAAGTTTTTCCTGCAACTTGGCTGGGTAGAAGAAATTGGTTCAGGAATAATCAACATAAGCAGATATTATCCACATTTTGCGCCGAAGGGGAAATTTGAGCTTATTGAAGACGATTATTTTCAGGCTATATTTAATTTTGAAGGTCCAGTCGAGGGTCCAGTCGAGGGTCCAGTCAAGGGTCCAGTCGAACTGTCGGAATTGAAGCACTCTATTCTGCTTGAATGCAGATTGGAACCAAAATCCAGAGATGAAATTCTAAAAGGTCTCAATAAAGAAGTTTCTGGATATTTTAAACGTGGCTTAAAAAAACTAGTTGATGATGGTTTACTTAATTATACGATAACCGGAAAAACAACAAGTCGACTTCAAAAATATCGTATAACAAGGACAGGAATAGTGGCTCTAAAAGGAGCATCAGGACATGAATAGGACACAAAAGATGAAAATTGAAATGTTTTCAATAGGGATAATAAACACAGCTTCCCGAAAGAAACCCAATTGGAAGTTTGCAGAATAAATGCGAATTATAAATCCATCTATAGGGGAGGATTCTACAGATGAATAAGGATAAACAGGAATTAGAATTCGAAAAACTCCTTGAGCTGTTTAAGCAGACTCAGACGTCAATGCAAATTCAGGCAGGCCGTTCGGTAGATACTGCCCTTGTGGTGCGTAACTGGCTATTTGGCTGGTATATTGTGGAGTTTGAAAACGGTGGAGCGGAACGAGCTGAATTATATGGAAAAAAACTAATTAGATTTTTGTATGAGCGTCTGTCAGTACTAGGATTAAAGGGTATGTCGCCTACAAACCTACGCAAATTTAGAGAGTTTTATTTAGCATATCAAGATATTGTGCAGGCACTGCCTTCGCAATCTTTAGACTTTATAAAGATTCAACAGGCACTGCCTGTTACATCTTTCAGGATTGGTCAGATATTGCCCGACCAATCTTTTCAATCAATGTTTCAGGCAGATGTTTTGGAGGAAATAACTGCGAAATTAGCAAAGCGATTTATCCTGGGATGGACACATTATGTTACTCTTCTTACGGTCAAAAATGAAGAAGAACGACGCTTTTATGAGATTGAAAGTGCCGAAAACGTCTGGGGGTATCGTGAACTGGAACGTCAAATTAACTCTGCTCTTAACGAGCGGCTTTCTCTCAGTCGGAATAAAGATGAGGTAAAAGAGTTATCTGTAAAAGGACAAATTATTGAAAAACCGGCTGACTTAATTAAAAGCCCCTACATTCTGGAATTCACAGGACTGGAAGAACGAAAATCGTACAGCGAGCACGATCTTGAAACAGCATTGATTGATAGAATAGAGCATTTCCTTTTGGAGTTAGGGAAAGGATTTCTTTTTGAATCCCGTCAAAAACGTTTTTCCTTTGACAACCGGCATTTCTATGTAGATCTTGTATTCTACAACCGCCTTCTTAGATCTTATGTTATTATTGATTTGAAAATTGGTGATTTAAAGCATCAGGATTTGGGTCAGATGCAGATGTATGTGAATTATTTCGACCGCTTTATAAAAACAGAAGAAGAAAAACCTACAATAGGCATTCTGCTTTGTCTGACTAAAAGCGACGAACTGGTGGAATTAACATTGCCTAAAGAATCCAATATCTATGCATCGGAATATCAACTCTACCTCCCTTCCAAAGAAGAACTCAAAAAGCAAATGGAAGAAGCCCAAAAAGAGTGGGAGGAACATCTTGAAGCTTAAATTCAAACAACAAGTCTACCAGACACTTGCGAATGGAGCAGTAGTCGATTGTTTTAAAGGACAATCAAATCCAGATAAATATAATTTTGGATATAGTTGGTAAAAGAGAATTGAAATGAATAATAAGAAATTAACCATAAGAAACAGCACAGCCGAGTTCCTGATTTTTACATCCCAGGCAAATGAAGATGGCATAGAAGAACTCTTGGAACGTGTATATGCTTTACTAACAGCAATGGGATATGATGTCTGGATGTCTCATAAAGGAACCATGCCTGTAGTTCCCGATAAAACAGCCTTTGAAAATTGTCTAACTGCTGTTGAAAAGGGTCTGATATTTTTGAAGATCTCAGGATTATTGAAATGTATGAAGCAGCAATAAAACATGAAATAAAGGATCTTGATCAAAGACAAGGGAACTGGGTGCAAAAATACTTTTCAGATGAGGATGTTCAGCTTTTTGCATTCGCTCAATTTTACCGTTTTCAGGATGTCGAGGAATTTCTAAAGAAGCAGAAAAAGCCCGAAATGAAAAAAACTAATAAAGGCGGTACAGAATGAACTCAATAAATGATTTTATATCTAGATCTCTAAGGCATACCATAATTGCAGATGTAAATAATTATGGGGGAATGACCAGTACCGTTTGCAGCTATTTAAATTCTGAAGGTGGAACAATAATCGTAGGTGCTAGTAAAGATAAGTCTATTGTAGAGATAACTAATTTAAATAATTTTATTAAAGTTATTAGAGAAAAAATTGAAAAAGATATTACGCCGAATCTGCCATTAGTATCCACAGAAGCAGTTGATACAACTGAAGGTGAAATAATTATAATAGAAGTTCCCGAAGGACAAGATAAACCATATGTCTTTAATGGTTCGATATATGTTCAAAAAACTAAAAAGGCAGTTCCAGCCGATGCTTTCATGATTAGAAATATGGTTCAGCAAAAAACTATTGATGCCGTACGCTGGGAAAGAAGAAGTTCATTGGCAATAAAAATTAAAGATTTTAACAAAGAAACAATCTTTTCATGTGTTTCTTCAATTGAATCTTCCGGAAGACATATTTTTACAGATAATAGAGATTTAGAAAAAATAATGCATGAATTAGCATTGCTTCGATCTGATCAGTTTACAAATGCTGCAGATGTACTGTTCAGTAAAGTTCCTGGGTTACGATATCCTCAAATACGGGTAAGACTTGTTTGTTTTAAAGAGGATAAAGAATCTGAAGAGTTCATTGATGATAAAATTATTGATGGCAATATTTTTAATATTATCCTAAGTGTTGAACAGTTTATTAGCAAACATATCAATACTTCAATTGAGTTTTCAAATAATACTTTTAGAACAGAAGATTTGGCAGCTTACCCTCTGGATGCAGTTCGTGAAGGCATAGTGAATGCCCTGGCACATAGAGATTATGAAAACAGCTATGGAGGTGTTGCTGTCAGAATTTACCCAAGCAGATTGGAAATCTGGAATTCCGGACATTTCCCTGAAGAAATAAAGTTGACCGATCTTAAGAAAAATCATCCATCTATTCCAATAAATCCAGATATTGTTAATGTTCTCTATTTATATGGAAGGATGAATAGAATAGGCCGCGGGACACAAAATATAATTAATTCCTGTAAAAAAATGGGTTTACCAACTCCAAAATGGACTGATACCCAAAGTGGAGTAACCCTTACCCTTTTATCTCAAACAAAGAACCCAAAGAGTTTCTTGAATGGAAGGCAAAAAAAATTATTAAAATACTTAAAAACCGGAAACGATATTGTCATAAGTGGTTATCATGAGCAATTTGCATCATCAATATCAATAAGACAGGCAAGAAGAGATTTGGCAAGCCTGGAAGATTTGGGATATATTGAACTGATTGGATCTGGTGCAGGTGCAAAATATCGCAGAACGAAAAAAGACTAAATGGGACACGAATAGGACATGGAAAGAATAGGCGACTGGGAGATGGTTGTTTTTAATTGCTTGTATTGTAAGTTTTTAGCTATAACTATGGGACGAATTTAGAAAAAAATGAAGGCTATCAGGACACTAACAGGACATAAAAGACGAAAATTGAAGTGTTTTCAATTTCCGAGATACTGTCGCGGAATTCTCTCAATATAGCTATTCCCCCGATCCTTCCTATTCGGTTTTTAAGCAATGGGGCGGAGTTCATAAAAAGAAAGCGGGAAGGTTATTGGAAGGCAGGAAATGCCTGTTTACAGCACTTCATTTTGTAAGGTCTAATATTTGGGGGTGGAAAAAGGGATCAGGATAACAAAAAGAGCACATGGCATCATATATTGCATCCGGATCCCTAAAATGTCTTTACTAATATTAGAAATGTAACTTATCAGATGGAGTTTGTAAATATGTATCATTATAATGATAACAAACATGTTAAGAAAGATTTTACATCAGAAGCTCTTGATTCAGGAGATTTAATATGAGTGAAAATAAATTGACCATAAGAAACAGCACAGCCGAATTCCTGATATTTACATCCCAGGCCGGTGAGCAGAGTATTGAAGCCCGCTATGAAGAAGAAACCATCTGGTTGTCCCAGAAATTAATGGCAAGCTTGTTTGATGTAGATATCAGAACCATTAACGAACATCTAAAGAACATTTATAAACAGGGCGAACTGATGGAAGAGGCAACTCTCCGGAAATTCCGGATAGTTCAAATTGAAGGAAAGCGCGAAGTAAACCGAAATGTTGATTTCTATAACCTGGATGCCATCATTTCTGTTGGATACCGGGTAAACTCTGTTCTAGCCACTCAATTTCGACAATGGGCGACCCAGGTGCTCAGAGAATTTGCAATTCAGTACCCACCGGGTACTAAATCTTCCAAAAACAATTTATCTCCTGAAGAAGTGGTTGTTTCCATTTTGGATATACCCACAAAACATGCTACAATTAAAGGACTATAAATGGAACAAGAATATTTCTGGTTAGAACCTGAATCAAGAAGAATCGAATTTAAAGAAACCTGGCCTGGTGGTAATCAAATTGCAAATACCGCTATTGCTTTTGCAAACGGTGCCGGAGGGCGGATTGTCTTTGGTGTAAAGGACGAACCCAGACAAATTATTGGCGTGCCCGAAGAAGAAATCTTCAAGCTGGAAGAAAAGGCTTCGAACCATATCTTTGATCAATGTGCACCCACTATAATACCCGAAATATATCTTCAGAACGTAGAAGGAAAAAATCTCCTTGTGGTAGAAATATTTCCCGGATATCAGAAACCATATTTTCTAAAAAGCAAAGGTAAACACAAAGGAAGCTATATACGTGTCGGCTCTGTAAACAGAGTGGCTTCTGAAGAAACGCTTATTTCACTGGAACGAGAAGGCAGGAAAGTATCTTTTGATAAGGTTGTTGTCTACGACATAACTGCGGATTCACTAAATCTTGAAAGGTTTATAGCAGATTACACACGAATATCAGGAAGAACCCTTGATAAAAAGAAAATCCTGAATCTTGGACTATTTGCCAGAGAAAGAGATACCCTCTATCCAACACACGCTGCAATACTTCTCTCTGATTCACCGGAAAGAAAAAGATTTTTCCCATATGCAAAAATTGAATGTGCCCGTTTTAAAGGAACCGAAACAAAGGTATTCCTGGATCAGGTTACTGCTGATGGACCGATCCATGACAGCATAGAACCATGCATGGCATTTATTAAGAGAAATATTGCCCTTGGGTCTAAAATTGGTGAAGTTTACAGGGAAGACAGATGGGAGTATCCTCTTGAGGCAGTCAGAGAAGCATTAATCAATGCAGTTATTCATCGTGATTATTCAATATTAGGCAGCGATATTAAAGTTGCGATTTTTGATGATATGATGGAAATAACCAGTCCCGGTCCTTTGCCGGACAACCTCCCTCCAGCAGCTCTGGGTTCCGGCAGATCAGAAATTAGAAACCGTATTCTTGCTCCAGTTTTTAAAGATCTAAAACTTATAGAGGCCTGGGGGACAGGAATACAAAAAATGCGTCTTGAAACTGAGAAATATCCTGAAATTGAGTTGAGCATAAAAGAAATTGACAATGCTTTTCAGATTCAGTTTTTAAAAGAAGTTACTTTAGCTGTTACCATGGAAGATACCATGGAAGATACCATGGATGTAGGTTGGTTGAAAGAACTTAAAGGTGATATGACCAGAGCCGAGCTGCAGTCCTCACTCAAGTTTAAAAATGATGACCATTTTAGAAAAGCTTATATTCTACCAGCGCTGCAGGAAGGGTTAATTGAAATGACTATACCGGATAAACCGCGCAGCAGAAAGCAGAGATATAGAATAACTGAAAAAGGAAAGAGAATTATTAGTAAGAAAAACTAAAAAATGAATAGTCATAAAGTATATATGGGAGGTCCTGGAGTAATGGGCATTGTAGCAGAGCATATAAAAAAGAAACTGGGACAGGATATAAGAACAAAAGGCCTCCTCGTATGGCTGGATAAGGAAAACGAATTTTCTTCCCTGGTGGACAACTGGATTCAGGAGAGAAAAGAGGGACAGTTCCCTTACGATATTTTTGCTTTTCGAGGCTCTTTTCTGGAATTGATGGTTCAGAGCAAAGAAGTTTTATCAGGCAGGGATATACCAAAATGTGTTATTCATATGCCTGGGTTTAATGAGCAGGAGATAAAAGAGACACCAATTCTGGAAGCATATAAAGCTGGCAGGCGGTGGCGTGTTTCTCTGGAAGGCATGATCCGCGAATCAGCCCAGGGAAGATTATCAGAGGATCAAACCGAATTTTTACTGAAGAAGAAAGGATTAAACCTTTCAGTAGCAGAAGAGTTCATAACTCAGGAAGAAAATGTACCCCTGGAGATAAAAAATCTCCTTCAAAAGTATGGTGAGGATGGGATAGTTCTATGCTTTATTAAAGATCCAATGAAAGTAAACGAAGAACTTTGTGTTGATCCTCATCTTCGTTTTGCCCTTATTAAAGAATATTTTAAAACACTAATTGGCCTTGATGAAAAATGGCAGGAAGATTGGAACCCTAATCATATTAACTACGGGCACCCGGATAATCAGGCTGATCTATTGGTTAGCTATCTTATGGTAATGGAGTTTGTTCACGACCTGAAGGTAGTTCCTAATAGTAACAGGTTAAATCGTTTAAAAGAAAAACCTAAAGAATTTTTTAAGAAATCCACTAACCTGCTTCAGCAGCTAAGGGAAAGTGATTCAACAGCCTATATCAAATGGGCAGAAAGAGTTGAAACTAACCTTAGTGAAGAGGAATGCCGTCATAATCCCAAAGATTTAGGCAGTCTGGATACTTTTCGATTTGAAGCAGATCTTTTTTTGAATGAAGCTATGCAGCTTCTTGAAAAAAGGAAATGGTCTGATGCTCTGGAATTAGCCGAAATTCGCCTTCCTGGCAGGAAAAAAGATACTGTAGCTCATACTTTTTGGTTATTGCAGGATCGAAAACGACGTTGGTTATGGAAATGGGTAGAAGCAGCTTCCCGATTGGGACAAATGTCTGAGGATATTCGTCTTGAAGTAGAGAACCTGGATCCCAATATGATGATTCATCAGGATATGGTTCAACTATATACTAAAGACTGGTGGTTTCTGGATCAACTTCACAGAAATTTTTCTTCCAGTTCAGAGCGTTACCAATCTATTAACTCTGATCTGCATATAAAGGCATTTGTTGAAATACGAAAATCCCTTCATCTGGTTTACCGTGATTGTATAGACAGGCAATCTTATCTTTGGAACAGTATTTGTGAAAGCAAAGGGTTTCTTCCTTCTGAATCACTCCAGCAGAGACAGTTCTTTAATAACTGGGTAAAACCTGTTTTAGAAAAAAAGAAAAAGACAGCACTTCTTTTTGTGGATGCTCTTCGCTACGAACTAGGGCAGCAACTTGCAAGCGAACTGGAAACTTTTTGTACTGCACAAAATATCCATAATATGCTTGCAGAGCTTCCTACAATAACATCGGTGGGAATGAATGCACTTATTCCGGTTGTGAAGAATTCCAGTTCAACTCCTCTTTTTGATAAAAAGGAAGGAATTATAGGTTTCCAGGGAGGAGAACGACAAGTTAAGAACCCTGGGGAAAGGAAGGCCACCTTGCAGGACTACACCGGTATTGAAACTTCCTGGATTAATTTGGTTGACTTTCTCTCATTTTCCGATCGAAAATTGAATAGAATTGTAGATAAGAATTTATTGGTTCTGACAGCACTTGATATTGATAAAATGGGTGAATCAGGGGCTCTAAGCTATGGAATAGATTACTTTGAAACTGGTATTGGTCGTCTAAAAACAGCAGTAATGAAGCTGAAAGAAAAAGGTTTTGAAGAGTTTATCATTACAGCTGATCATGGATTTCTTTTAGGAGATGAATCCCTGCAAATAAATAAAGCCCCTAAATTGAGCAATGTAGATAGGCGGCATGCAACAGATACCTATCGTAACAGTGAAAGCCTTATCTCTGTCAAACTTCTCCATCTGAACTATAAAACAGAAGATCCTGATAAAAGTTTTATTTTTGAACGGTCAACTCATATACTGAATACTACAAGGAAAACCTTCTACCATGGAGGAAATACATTACAGGAACGGCTGGTTCCTGTTATAGTTTTTTCTTCTACAAAAAATCTCCCGGATAGTTCCGGTTCTTTTGATCTCCAAATCCAGAAAAAATCAGAGGCTATGGGATTCAACAGAGTTTCTGTATTGCCTAAACCCAGGGATGGATTTCTCTTTGCTCTCCCGGAAATAGAGATTCAAATTCTTTCAGCTGAGGGAACCATTATTGAAATTGGAGATGTTGTTGGTGGTAAGCGCACGGGAGATCTTTTGACTATTCCTGTGGGTGAGGAAACAGAAATTCTATTTAAGCTTAGTAAAGGTGACCAGCCAAAAGCTCAAATTTATTTTCAGGCAACTAAGCAGGCGATCTCTCTTCAAAATAGTAGTTTTGATGAATTTTTTGATGTTAAAGATTATGAAACCCTGTCGCTGACAGTTCCAACACAAAAGAAGGGTTCCGGTACCCAGGGGTCTTCAACGATCATTTTTTCAAGTGAAATCCCTGAGGAGTTTCATACTGCATTGGCACATCTGAATAAACATGGTTCATTGACAGAAACTTTTCTTGTAAATACCCTTGGAAGTGATAAAGTTGCTTCAAGAAAAGCACGCAGGTTTGCCGCAAAAATTGAGGAATGGCTGCCTTATTTACCATTTGATTTGGGCATTGAACTGACTTCGGAAGGAATAGAGTATCGTAAATTATAAAGAGGAAAATATGAATGAAATAGAGCATGTATTTGAACGACTTCGTAGTGGAACTGTTCCTGAGTATGGATTGGATAAGTTTGCTGTAGGAATTGATAAGCCCCTTAATGAAATAACACGTCAATTTGGTCTGATATCCTCAGGAGAAGGAGCTTTTAAGTTTCTCCGTGGAGGTTATGGTTGTGGAAAGACATTTATGAGTCAGTATACCATTTTAGAAGCTCTTAAGAATAATTTTGCCGTTTCTTTTGTTGTGGTCTCACCTAATGATACTCAATTTCATAAATTTGACGATGTTTATCATAAAATTGTATCGAGCATTAAAACTCCCATGGCTTCCAGTGGAGCATTGGAAGTTGCTATTGATCGCTGGATAGCTCATATTGAAGACCGCCTAGCTGATGAAATTGGAGATGAGGCAGAGGACTTTGATGATCAGGTTAAAATTCGTTTTGAATCTGAGTTAAGTGAACTAACCAGGGAAGCCTCTGGAAATGAGTTTATTAATGTCTTAAAAGCTTATTTTGAGTCCAAACAAAAAGGTGATTATCAAACTGCTTCCAGTTTAATCTCGTGGATAAGCGGTTCCAAGAATGTTGCCGCTGGTGCAAAGAAAGCAGCCGGTATTAAGGGAGAAATTTCCAGTGCATCTGCCATGCTGTATCTAAAGGGGATTCTAAGTATTATAAAAAAAGCAGGCTATAAGGGGCTTGTTATTATTATTGATGAGTTGGAAACCATACTTAGAACACGAAGCGATGTCAGAGGGAAGTCTCTTAATGGTCTTAGACAGATTATTGATGCTGCAAAGGACTTTCCCGGTATGCTTTGGATATTTACAGGTACCAGGGAATTTTTTGACAGTAAGAAAGGTGTAGCAGGCCTTGAGCCTCTTCATGATCGCATTAAATTGGCAAGTTCGGGAGGGTTTGTCAGTCCGAAACAGCCTCAGTTGGAACTTAAACCATTTGACCGGCAGAGGCTGAAGGATGTAGCTCTCAAGCTTCGTGAAATCTTTCCCACCAGGAATCGCAGTCGTATTTTTGATCTTGTGGATGATAATTTTCTAGATGCACTGTCGAAGATGGTTACAGAGGGGCTTAAGGGGGATGTCGGTGTTATCCCAAGGCAGTTTCTCCGCGAACTGATAACAGTACTCGATTTGGTTGAAGAGCATGATGGAAGTGACGGAGGGGATGCATATATTCCGAAAGAGGTCTATGACTTCCCTTCCGGAGAGTTATCTGAAGAAGATCAAAATTTGATGGATGGGATAAGTACTATGATTGAAGAAGATGATTCTTCCTCAGGCTATAAAGTTGAAGCGTTGGAGTGGTAGATGGGAGCATTTGCACGTTTTGATCCTCTACTTCAGGAAAAGATTGTTCACAGGCTTGGATGGAATAGTCTAAGACCCGTTCAGGAATTAGCGGCAGAAGCCATTCTTGATGGGAACAATTGTATTATTTTAGCTCCTACTGCCGGAGGGAAAACAGAGGCTTCAATGTTTCCTGTTCTTTCCGGTTGCCTTACTAATCAGGAGTTGGGAATGAGGGTGCTTTATATTTGCCCTACAAAAGCGCTTCTTAATAATCAGGAACAACGATTAGATGAATATACCTCTATGTTAGGTCTTGGGGCATTTAAATGGCATGGAGATGTTACAGCTTCTCAGAAAAAGAGATATCTTTCCGAGCCAGGTGAGGTGCTCTTAACCACCCCTGAATCTTTGGAAGTAATGTTGGTTTCCGGGAATGTACCCACTGCAAAACTATTCAAATATTTAAAGTATGTAATAATCGATGAGGTCCATGCAATAGCTGCCAGTGACAGGGGGAATCATCTTGTCTCGGTTTTGGAAAGAATAAGGGCTTATTGTAAGTATGATTTTCAAAGGATCGGTCTTTCTGCAACCGTTGGGAATCCGGAACAGATACTGGAATGGCTCCAGGGAAGTTCTAAAAACCTTCAAAAGATAATTAGTCCGCCCAGGAAGGTTGGGAAAAAACAAATTGAAATAAAGTTGATATCTGAACCTGGTCAAATGGCAACTTTGATTACAGATGCAGCCCACGGATATAAAAGTCTGCTTTTTTGTGAGAGCCGTCGTTTTGTAGAAGAAATTTCCAGAAGACTAAAAAAATGGAATGAGCCAATATATGTTCACCACTCATCCCTTAGTCGTGAAAAACGGGAAGAGTCGGAGGAAGAATTTTATCGGGGAAAGGAAGCCTGTATAGTCTGTACATCAACAATGGAATTGGGCATTGATGTTGGTGATTTAGATAAAGTACTTCAGGTGAATTGTCCGGCTACTGTCTCCTCCTTTCTCCAACGAATGGGAAGAACAGGGCGCCGCTTAGAAACTGCAATGAATACTACTTTTTTTATTGAAAAAGAAACTAAACTACTTCAGGCTATAGCCATAGTTGAACTGGCCAGATCGGGTTGGGTAGAAAATGTAAATATCAATAGAAAGGTTTGGCATATTCTACTCCATCAAATTATGGCACTTTGCCTTGAGAGAGGAGCTGTTAATCCGGCTATGCTATGGAATCAACTCCATCAGGCTCACTGTTTTTCTGAAATAAGCAGGGACAAATTTGATAAATTTGTGAAGTTTCTCATTACGAAAGACTTTCTCCATGATGATGGCGGTATGTTCTCCATGGGGCTGGATGCAGAAAAGGCCTTTGGTAGAAAGAACTTTATGGAAATTTATTCTGTTTTCAGTTCCCCCCAAGAATTTGAAGTTATTGGATTGTCCGGTGATGTCATAGGTAATGTCCAATGGGATTTCCTGGAACAAGTTCTGGAAGAAAACGCCAGTTTTTATCTTGCTGGTAAAGCCTGGTCTGTTGAAAGAATAGAATGGAAGAAGAAAAGAGTGTTGGTTATGAAAGCTGTAGGGGGAAAAGTCCCAAAATGGGGTGGAATTACTCCAAATTTTCTTAGTTATAAACTTTGCCGGCAAATGAGGGATGTTATTGTTAGTACTGAAGACTATTCGTATCTTGATATTGAGGCAAAAGAATATCTTGAAGAGTACAAAGATGATTGGCAGTCTTTTCTTGCAGGCAGTTTTGCCCCAATTGAATATGACGATAAGGGAATTATCTGGTGGACCTGGGCAGGCGGGAATATCAATAATACCTTACGTATAGTTCTTATGATGGAATTAGACGTCAGTGTCCAGGCAAGTAATGAGTATATAAAAGTGAAGAATGAGCATCTGGTACCTGAGGATTATGATCAAATTATAGAGAAAATTTCAGATCCTTTGTATTGGGAAAAACCGGAAACTCTAAGCTTTCTCTATTCAAATGTACCCAATTATCATTTAAGTAAGTTTCAACCATATTTACCGGAAGAGTTAAAATTGAGGCTGGTAGCTGATACTATTTATGATATTGAAGGAACTGTGAGTTTTTTGAATAATGTACAATCCGGATTATAAGTTGCTATTTAAAACCAGGAAAGATAGCTGAAAACGTTAAGGATTGTAAGGACGCTGAAAGCGGTCCGACTATATAAATGAATTTTGTTTAAAACAAAGATGATTACCTGATAGAACATTCATTTATGTGGTTGGACGGAACCCCTGGAAAGCCTGGCCTGAGCGCAGCGAGGGAAACGCCCAACGAATTAAAAAAGAACCCTTTTAACTTATTACTTATACATGCTAGTCCATTACTGTACATGCTTATCCATGTTGACTTAATACAATCATATTGCTATATTAAAACAGAGCTTAATAATTCTTACATAAAGGAGTCCATGGGCTCCTTTTTTAATGGGCAGATAGTTTTGGAACGAAAAAATAGAGAAAATAGTTTAATAAACAGCATTGAACCGGTTGTTAAAGGGTTGGGTTTTTCACTTGTTGAATTTTCCTCCCATAGAAACAGATCCAATCTTACTGTAAATGCAATTATATATAGAGAATCCGGTGTAAATCTTGCAGATTGCAGTTCTGTGTACAAAACAATACTACCCAGAATCGAGCTTATAGAAGATTCAAGAAGTGTTAATCTGGAAGTTTCTTCTCCTGGTTTGTCCCGAAACATAAAAAGTGTAGATGAGTTTGCTGTATTTTTGGGAAGAAAAGTTAGAGTTTTAAAAAAAGACGGTTCTGAATGGATTCACGGATCTATAGAATCTGTAGATAACAATAGTGTTAAACTTAATGTAAGCAAAGAGGCTGTTTCAGTCAATTATGCTGATATTAATAAAGCTAAATTAGAATAAGAGGAGGACAGAAACAAATATGGCTTCTGGACTTGCTGATGCAATTAAAGCCCTTGTTCAAGATAAGGGAATTTCTGAAGAACTTGTAAAACAAACAATAGAGGATTTTCTGTTTGCTGCATATAAGCGTAAATTTGGTACAATAGAAAATGCAGTAGTAAAGTTTTCAGATGATGATACTGATGTTTCAATTTATGCACGGAAAAATATTGTGGCCGAAGTGGAAAACCCTGTTTTTGAAATTCTGTTGAAGGATGCTCTTCTTGAAAACGAGGAATCTGAAATTGGTGATGAACTACTTATCTATATTGATCCTTCTGGATTTGATAGAGGAGCAGTTCAAAGTGCTAAACAAAATGCAAAACAAACTCTTAGAGAAATAAATAAAGATACCCTTTATTCTGAATACAAAGGAAAAGAGGGTGAGATGATCATTGGGTATCATCAAAGAGAACGTAATGGTAATATTTTTGTCGATTTAGGTAAAATAGAGGGAATCCTACCAAAACGTTTCCAATCACCCAGAGAATCTTACAGACCTAATGATAGAATTAAAGCTCTAATATATGAGGTAAATAAAACTCCTACCGGATTGCAGGTAATTTTATCAAGAACACATACTGAATTCGTAAGACGTATTTTTGAACTTGAAGTTCCTGAAATCTATGATAATACTATTGAAATATTTAAAATTGTTAGAGAGCCTGGTTATAGAACTAAAATTTCAGTTTATTCAAACAGAGAGGATGTTGACCCTGTTGGTGCCTGTGTAGGGATTAAGGGTGTAAGAATCCAATCTGTTGTAAGAGAGATGGAAGGCGAAAAAATTGATATTTTAAAATATGTTACTGATCCAAAAGAATTTATTAAAAATGCACTTTCTCCTGCTGAGGTTGAAAATGTACTAATTCTTAGTGAAGCTAAAAGACAAGCTTTAGCAATAGTTAATGTTAGTCAGCTTTCTCTTGCCATTGGTAAAAGGGGACTTAATGTTCGATTGGCAAACAGACTGGTTGACTGGAACATAGATGTTAAGAACAATGAGCAATTTGAGGAAATGGATATTACACTGGAATCTAAAAAAGAGCTTGATGCGCTTTTTAATGATTCTCATGATGATATGGATGAAATTACTTCAATTTCTGAATTACCGGGAATGCCCGAGCGGCTTGCTGGACTTCTTGCAGAAAATGGAATTGATCTAATAGAATCTCTTGTTTTAATTGAAAAGGGAGATCTTTCTAAGCTTGAAGGAATTACAGCTGGTGATGTTGAAACAATTCAAAATATTATTGCTGAAAGCATAGATATTGTTGAAGAACCAGAAAAAGAGGATTTTGATGATAATATTGAGAATGATGATTATCCTGAAAATTATGAAGAAACGGAAGTTGAAGAAGAATATGAATGTCCTGAATGTAGTCACCCTATAACAGCAGATATGGATGTATGTCCTGAGTGTGGTGTAGGTTTAAGTTTTGAAGAAGAAGAAGAAGAAAAAGAACTTGAGAAAGAGGATTGATATGGTATAATTTTGTATCAATAGTGTATATAATTTATTGACAAGCACTAAGAAAATATGGTGTGCTTTTCAGACCAGATAAGAGGGAATAAAGGAATTTTATGGCAGATGAACAGGAAAAGACGAATAAACCAAAATCAACTTTAATTAAACATAGAAAGTCTGAACCTTCTCCTGAGAAATCAGCAGAACCTATTGAAAAAAAGAAGGTTGTAGTAGTTAAAAAGAAAGTTGTAGTTAAAAAAACAACTCATAAGGTTGTTGCAAAAAAAGATGACTCTAAATCTGTTATTCCAAAACAAACTTCTGTAAACCCAAATTCAAAAGATAAAAATAATGTGACTAATACTGAGGGGAAAACTAAAAAGGTAGATGAAACTAAGGTTTCAACTCCAAAAACAGAACCTAGACAAGTTCAAAAAGAAGTAGATTCAAGACCTGGAAGACCTGGAAGACCACCATATCAAGGTGACCGCCAGGGTGGAAGACCTCCGTATCAGGGTAATAACCAGGGTGGAAGACCCCCGTATCAGGGTAATAACCAGGGTGGAAGACCCCCGTATCAGGGTAATAATCAGGGTGGAAGACCTCCGTATCAGGGTAATAACCAGGGTGGAAGACCTCCGTATCAGGGTAATAACCAGGGTGGAAGACCTCCGTATCAGGGTGGTAGACCAGGTGGACAGCAGGGAGCCCGCCCTCCTTTTCAAAGAGGAGCACAACCTAACAGGGCAGGAACTACCACTCCTTCAGCATCTGAAGATCTTCAGAAAAAACCTGCTGGTAAAAAGTTTTTTAAAGCTAAGAAAAAATCTTCATACCAGAAGAATAAAAAACAGGAAGTTCAACAAAAAAACTATCATTTTAAAAAGAAAACTATTGTTATGACTAATCCTGTACCAAAATCTATAGATATTATGGATTCTATTACAGTTTCTGATCTTGCAAAAAAAATGAACTTAAAAGCCTCTGATTTAATAAGTAAACTTATGGGTATGGGCATGATGGTAACAATAAATCAGCAAATTGATGCTGAAACTGCAAGAATTATAACAAAAGAATATGATTGTACTGTCAAAATAGTTTCTCTTTACGATGAGACTATTATTGAAACTGCTAAAGAAAATGAGAGTGACTTATTTGACAGGCCACCAATAGTTACTGTAATGGGTCATGTTGACCATGGTAAAACTAAATTACTGGATGCAATAAGAGAAGCTGATGTTGTTGCAGGAGAGCATGGTGGAATTACTCAGCATATTGGTGCTTATAAAGTTAAACTAAATCAGGGTGATGTTGTTTTCTTAGACACTCCAGGACATGAAGCTTTTACTTTAATGAGAGCACGAGGTGCTAATATTACAGATATAGTAATTCTGGTAGTTGCAGCAAATGATGGTGTAATGCCGCAAACAATTGAAGCCATACATCATGCTAAAGAAGCAAAAGTTCCTATAATTGTTGCAGTTAATAAAGTTGATTTACCAGAATCAAATATAGATAGAGTTAAACAACAGTTATCTGAATATGATTTAATGCCAGAAGACTGGGGTGGTTCAACACTATTTTGTGAAGTTTCTGCTCTAAAACGACAGGGAATTGATAATCTGTTAGAAACTATATTACTTCAAACCGAACTACTTGAGTTAAAAGTTAATCATAATTGTAGAGCCGAAGGTAAGGTTGTGGAATCAAAGGTTGATCATGGTAGAGGTATAGTTTCTACTGTAATTATACAGCGTGGAACTCTTAAAATTGGTGATTCATTTGTAGCCGGAATATATCCAGGTAAAGTACGAGCACTGTTCAATGACAGGGAAGAGCGAATTGAAGTAGCTACTCCCGCAACACCAGTTGAAATTTTGGGATTCAGCGGTATACCAGATGCTGGTTCACCTTTCCAGGTCACAGAATCTGAAAAACAGGCAAGAATGGTAGGTGAGAAACGTCAGGAACTTGAACGTCTTGGTGAAGCGAAGAATGTTAAAAAAATTACTCTTGATAATATCTATGATTCAATTCATGATGGCGAAGTTCAGGAATTAAAAGTAATTATCAAGGGTGATGTTCATGGATCCGTAGAAGCATTAAAATCTTCAATGGAAAAACTATCAACTGATGAAATAAGACTGAATGTAATACATGCCGCAGCAGGTGCAATTATTGAAAATGATGTAAATCTTGCATCTGCTTCTAAAGCAATTATTGTAGGTTTTCATGTACGACCTACACCTAAGGCCACTATACTTGCAGATCAGGAAAAAGTTGAAATTAGAAAATATACAATTATTTATGATGCACTCGAAGATATTAAATCTGCCATGGAAGGTCTTTTATCCCCAGAACTTAAAGAAGTTACCATTGGAACTATAGAAGTTAGATCAACCTTTAAAGTACCAAAAATTGGTTTGATTGCAGGTTGTTATGTCCTGACAGGTAAAGTTACCAGAGGATCTACTGTACATGTAATCCGTGATGGAATTGAACTCCATACTGGAAAAATTACATCCTTAAAACGGTTTAAAGATGATGCTAAAGAAGTGGAAAAAGGATTTGAATGTGGTATTGGTATAGATAACTTCACTGATCTTAAGGAAACCGATACTTTTGAAGTTTTTGAAATCCAAAAGATAGCAAGAAAACTAAAATAATATGAGTGATAGTTTTAGAATACGAAGAATTGAAACTCTTATAAGAGAAGAAATTGGAAAAATGATTATCTTAGGTACAATTAAGGATCCAAGAATAGGTAATTTACTTTCTGTCTCAGATGTGGATATTTCCAGAGATATAAAATATGCAAAAGTTTATATCTCTGGGTTTGAAAATAAAAAAAATATAGAAAAATCCGTCGAAGCTCTTAATCATGCTAGTGGTTATATCCAGATGCAACTTGCTAAAAGGTTAAAAACCCGAAATACCCCTAAACTAAGTTTTTTTGTAGATAATTCAATTAAACAAGGAATCGAGATGATAAAAAAAATTGAGGAACTTAATTCTTGATATCATCTCATTCAGGGCTTGTACTTCTTAATAAACCAAATGGAATAACCTCTTTTAAAGTATTAAATACTTTAAAAAAACAGCTTAACTCAGGGAAAGTTGGACATACAGGTACTCTGGATAAATTTGCAGAAGGACTGATGCTTGTATTAACTGGGAAAATGACTAAATTAGCACCTTATTTTTCAAATATGGATAAAGAATACAATGCTACTTTTAAAATTGGAGAAGAAACAACCACCCTTGATCCTGAAGGTGAGATAATAGCAAAAGCAGATATTCCCACTATAGAAACAATTGAAAAAAACATTCCTTTTTTTTTGGGTGATATTATGCAGCAACCACCTGATTTTTCTGCAATACATATAAATGGTAAAAGAGCATATAAGCTTGCAGCAGCGGGACAAAAGCCTGATTTACCAAAAAGACCAGTATCTATTTTAAATTATACAATAGTGAACTGGAAACCACCTTATTTATATGTTAATATTAAATGTTCGAAAGGAACTTATATCCGCTCACTTGCCCGAGATTTAGGATCTGCATGTAATTCACGTGCCTATGTATCAGCTTTAAAAAGATCAGAAGTTGGAAAATGGAAAATTGAAGATTCAATTTCACCACAGTTTTTTAATCCTGATAAACATATAGTTACAGGAAAAATGCTTTTTAATTACCTGGATGATATAAATATTCTTAATGTAAATTTCAACCAATCAGAGAAGATTCTTAAAGGTTATCCTGTTCATCTATGGATGGACGATAGTATTATTATTCCCCAGGGTTCTTCTGCTATTTTCGATAATAATGACTCTTTTCTTGCCATGATAGAAAATGAAAAAGAAAATTTATCTTATAAATTTGTTCAGGATCGATCTTAATGACAGTTATAAGCTGGGAGGATTTTACTAAAGGATCCATAAAGGATCAAGGACCTTTTTCTATGACAATTGGTGTGTTTGATGGTATTCATAAGGGTCATCAATATATTTTTAATAAAATTATCAGTTATAAATCCACAAAAACAATTGTAATAACTTTTAAAGACAATCCTAGATATTTTTTTAAAGATAAAACATATCCAGGCAATATATTTTCTATATCACAAAAACTGGATACCCTTTCTTCTATAGGTATTGATATAGTCATACTGATTGACTTTTCCTATAATTTTAGTAAACTAACAGGTAAAGAGTTTCTCCATATTATTGCTGAAAATAGTGAAATAAGTCACTTATCACTAGGTAATAATTTTAGATGTGGAAACAATGGGATGACTACCTCATTTGAGGCCCTTGAAATTCTTAAGAGTAAAAATGTTCTGGTTGATGTTGAAGATATGACTTATCTTGAAAATCAATTAGTTAGTAGTACTCTTATAAGAGATGCTATTTTAGAAGGAAATCTTAATAAAGCACAATATATGCTTGAAAGAGTCTATTCTCTTGATATCGCCGATATCCCTCAGATAATAAGAGATGAGACCATTATAATAGAAACGAAAAACATAAAACAAGTCCTTCCGCCACAAGGACATTATGTTGTACGTATAGGAAGTTCATTTGAAATGCAGGTAAGTAATATATATTTAAATGCATCAGAAATTGTAATTCCACTGCAAAAAATGCAGAAACTAGATTTTATTAAATTTATTCATGAGGAAGGAAGGTAAATTATGCCCTTAAAAAAAGATCAGAAAATTGAAATTATAAAAGAATTTGGCTCAGATATAAAAGACACAGGTTCTACTGAAGTACAAATTGCATTGCTCACTACTAGAATTTTGGAATTAACTGAACATTTTAAAATCCATAAAAATGACCATGCAGGAAGACGTGGCCTTTTAAAGCTTGTAGGACAGAGAAGAAGACTTTTAAAATACTTAAAAATGATAAACCTTGAAGGGTACCGAGCTATTCTGAAAAGACTTAACTTAAGAAAATAGGAAATAAAAATGATAAATCAAGTAAAAATTAAAATTGGTGAAAGTGACCTCATTCTTGAAACAGGCCGTATGGCAAAGCAGGCTAATGGTTCAGTTTATGCCAGTTATGAAGGAAGTGCTGTTTTAGCAACAGCCTGTTGTGGCAATTCACCTGTTACCGGATTAGATTATGTACCATTACAAGTTGAATACAATGAAAAATTTTATGCCGCTGGTAAAATCCCTGGTGGATTTTTGAAAAGAGAAGGGCGTCCTAAAGATAAAGAAATACTTGTTTGCAGACTTATTGACCGACCCATGAGGCCTCTTTTTGATAAAGCGTTTGGAAGAGAAATACAGGTTGTACCTACAGTTGTATCTTCAGATCAGATAAATCCACCTGATATGGTTGCCATGGTTGCTGCATCTGCTGCTGTTGTTATTTCAGATATTCCATTTGATGGACCTGTTGGTTCAGTTAGAATTGCACAGGTAGAGGGTAAATTGATTATTAATCCTACCTTTGAACAAATTGATAACAGTACACTTGAAATTATAGTTTCAGGTACAAAAGACGGTATCACTATGGTTGAAGGTGGTGCTGACGAAGTTAGTGAAGAAACTATGCTTGAAGCTATTCATTTGGCTGAAAAAATTATAAGTGATATTTGTGATATTCAGATTGAACTTGCAAAAGCAGTAGGTAAAGAAAAACTATCTATTCCTGAAGTTCTGGAAACATTGGATGTTTCAGAAAAAATACGAGATTATGCCTATTCAAAAATGGAAGAAGCTTGTTTTATTATAGGGAAATTCCTTCGACATGATGCAATAAAAGCAGTAAAAAAAGAAACCTTTGACAATTTTAAAGAAGATATTCCAGAAGCTCAGGAAAAACTATTCTACGCTCTATTTGAAAAAATGGAGTATGAAATTGTACGCAAATCTATTTTGGAAAAGGGTATAAGAACTGATGGAAGAGGTGTTGAAGATATTAGACCTATTTCATGTGAAATTGATATACTCCCAAGAACTCATGGAAGTGCACTTTTTACAAGAGGTGAAACACAAAGCCTTGCAGTTACTACACTTGGAACTGTATACGATGAACAAATGGTAGATAATATAGATGGTGATAAATCATTCAATAATTTCATGCTTCATTATAATTTTCCTCCATTCTCAGTTGGTGAAACAGGTAGAATGGGAACCGGTAGACGTGAAATAGGACATGGACATTTGGCCTATCGAGCTATTGAGGCTATTTTGCCAGGAAAAGACGTATTTCCCTATACAATTAGAATTGTATCTGAAATTCTTGAGTCCAATGGTTCTTCATCAATGGCTTCTGTATGTGGAGGAACACTTTCATTATTAAATGCAGGAGTTCCTATAAAAAAACCCGTTGCAGGAATAGCTATGGGACTTATAAGTGATCAAAATAATGCAGTAGTTCTAAGTGATATTCTTGGTGAAGAAGATCACCTTGGAGACATGGATTTTAAGGTTACAGGTTCTGCTGAAGGTATTACAGCGTTCCAGATGGATATAAAAATATCCGGAGTAAGTGCAGATCTTATGGCAAAGGCTCTAGAGCAAGCTAAAAAAGGAAGACTTCATATACTTAATATAATGAATGATACTATTAAAGCACCAAGAGAAAAATTATCCGAGTATGCTCCTAAAATATTCTCTTTTTCAATTGATACTGAAAAAATAGGATTGGTAATAGGCCCTGGTGGAAAAAACATTAAGGCAATTGCTGAAAAAAGTGGTGCAGAGATAAAAATTGATAATGACGGTAAGGTTGTTATTTACGGTAAAACACAGTCTGGAACTGATATGGCAGAAGCTATGGTAAAGGGTTTAATTGAAGAACCGGAAGTTGGACGAATATATACTGGTACAGTAAAAAAGATTCTGGATTTCGGAGCTTTTATTGAAATTCTACCAGGTAAAGAAGGTCTTTGTCATATTTCTAAACTTTCAAGAGAAAGAGTTAATAAGGTAAGTGATGTTCTTGAAATGGATCAGGAAATATCTGTAAAACTTCTTGAAATTGATAGGATGGGCAGATTGAACCTGAGTTATGTTGATGCATTGGAAACATTAGAAAAAAACAAGTAAAAATATATGCAAAAAATAATTATTTACGGTGATTATGAAGCTGGAAAGGAACCTGTTTATGGTTCTGGACTGGCTTCAGGAGCCGATATAAAAGCAAATATTTTAAAAGATATTATTATACCTGCTGGAGATACCGCTCTTATTCCTACGGGTATTCGATTGCAGATTCCTGAAGGTTATGAAGGTCAGGTTCGACCTCGATCAGGTCTTGCTTTAAAGCATTCAATATCTGTTCTAAATTCCCCTGGAACTATTGACTCCGATTACAGGGGAGAGTTAAAAATTATATTAATTAATCATAGTAAAACGTCTTATACTGTACACTCAAATGATAGAATTGCACAATTAGTTTTTTCACCCGTAATTCAGGCAGAATTCATACAAAAAGAAGAATTAACTGATTCGGATAGAGGAAGAAATGGATTTGGTTCAACGGGGATTTAGAAGAAATAATTCTTCTTTTTTCACTATATACTGTTCTTTAATATACAAATCGAGTAAGGGTTGCTAAAATAATGGCTAAAACAAAGGTAAAAGCCACAGCAAATAACGTTCGCTTGCTTCCAATTTCTTTCCATAGAACCGCGATAGTCGCTACACAAGGAACATAAAAAATTACAAAGATGGTAAAAGTCATAATTTGAGT
>JAQIBN010000244.1 GCA_027859095.1 Spirochaetia bacterium
TAGAATTTGTTAGTAGAAGTTCTAAAAATGGACTTTTTTTTCTTGAATTCAGACATACCAGTTCTTTTGAGTCTGAAAGGAAATCAGAGAGTTCAGATTCTACCTGAAAATATTCCGGAACTTCCTGAAACCCCCGTTTTATTTTTAACTTCAACTTTTTATTTGTTTCATCTTTTTGATAAAAACAAATCACATCAGAGTTGAGTACACTATTTATATACTTTACAAGAATTTCGGAAATATCATTTTCTGATTTTGCAGTATTTAAAAAATTCCCAGCTTCCAGGAGAAGATCTGTATGGTAAAAACTCATTTATTAACCTGTTTGTGTTACCCTTCCAGTTAAAAGGATAGCTTTTTTATTTTTTCCCATTACAAGGCTCAAGGGATTGAATATTACGTATTTTTACGGTAGAATCCCAGCCTGAATAGTAAGTCAGGCTAAATCTGCTTTAAGATCTTTTCTTTAACTGTTCAATAATAACATGAGAACACACAGCCTTCAAGGGATATTGGGGGCTATCTATATTATGTGAGGTATAATTTTCTATGAAGACAGATATTTCTAAAATGAGAAATATTGGTATCAGTGCCCATATTGACTCGGGTAAAACAACTCTTACTGAGCGTATCCTTTTTTATTGTAAAAGAATACATTCAATCCATGAAGTTCGGGGTAAGGATGGAGTTGGTGCCACCATGGACTCAATGGAGCTGGAAAAAGAGAGAGGTATTACAATTGCCTCTGCTGCAACCAGCGTTAACTGGAAGGGTTATGATATAAATATTATTGATACACCGGGACATGTGGATTTTACCATTGAAGTAGAACGTGCATTGAGAGTTCTTGATGGTGCTGTATTGGTTTTATGTTCAGTAGCTGGCGTACAATCCCAGTCTATTACTGTTGATCGTCAGATGAAACGGTACAATGTTCCGAGGATTGCATTTATTAATAAGTGTGACAGAACTGGTGCAGATCCACTAAAGGTAAAAGATCAGTTAGTTGAAAAATTAGGCCATAATGCAGTTATGATCCAGCTCCCTATTGGTTTAGAAGATAAGCATGAAGGTATAATTGATCTTGTTACAATGAAAGCTGTTTATTTTAGAGGTCCTGATGGAGAGGATATTGAGATAACAGATATTCCTACAGATCTCCTTGATGAAGCTGAGGGGAAAAGAGAAGAGATGCTCGACTCTATTTCTATGTTTTCTGATGAGCTTATGGAAGCTATAATGGAAGAAAGTGTCACTGAAGACCTTATTCATGATGCTTTACGAAAAGGAACACTTTCTCAGGGATTAACACCTGTATGTTTAGGTTCTGCATATAAAAATAAGGGTGTTCAGGCACTTTTAGATGCTACAACCAAATATTTACCTAATCCAACCGAAATTGAAAACATTGCTCTGGATCTGGATAATGATGAGAATGAGATTATTCTTGAATCAGTTGAATCTAAACCAAATGTAGCTCTTGCTTTTAAACTTGAAGATGGACAATATGGACAGCTTACGTATATTCGTGTTTATCAGGGTAGTATTAAAAAGGGAAGTGAACTCTACAATACAAGAAGTAGAAAGAAGTTTAAGGTTGGACGTTTGATAAAAATGCATTCTGATCATATGGAAGACATTATCGAGGCAGAACATGGTGATATTGCTGCTCTGTTTGGTGTAGAATGTGCCTCTGGTGATACTTTTGTTCAGACAGGCCTTAATTATTCCATGACAAGTATGTTTGTCCCCGCTCCTGTTATAAGCCTTTCTATTGCTCCTAAAGATAAAAAAGCTGCAGATAATATGGCCAAAGCTTTAAATAGATTTACTAAAGAGGATCCTACTTTTAGAACCTTTGTTGATAAAGAATCAAATCAAACAATTATTCAGGGAATGGGTGAGCTTCATCTGGAAGTTTATGTTGAAAGAATGAAACGTGAGTATGCTGCTGAGGTTGAAATCGGAAAACCACAGGTAGCGTATAGAGAAGCAATCAGCAAAATGGTTGATTTTAACTATACCCATAAAAAGCAAACTGGTGGATCCGGGCAGTTTGGTAGGGTAGCAGGTTTCCTTGAACCTCTTACTGAGGGTGATTATGAGTTTGTCAGCAAAATCAAAGGTGGCTCAATTCCAACTGAATATATTCCAGCCTGTAATAAGGGTTTTAAGTCTTCACTTACGAAGGGTTCTTTAATTGGATTCCCGATCGTTGGTGTAAAAGTAACTATAAATGATGGACAGTCTCATGCTGTGGATTCATCGGATATGGCATTTCAATCTGCAGCTATGGGTGCTTTCAGAGATGCTTATGCCAGGGCAAAACCAGTAATACTGGAACCTATTATGAGGGTCTCAATTGAAGGCCCCACTGAATTCCAGGGAAATGTTTTTGGATCAATTAATCAGAGAAGAGGAATAATTATCAGTTCAGCCGATGAGGGAACATTTTCCAGTGTTGATGCTGAGGTTCCTTTAAGCGAAATGTTTGGATTTTCAACAACCCTCCGTTCTCTAACTCAGGGGAAGGCAGAGTTTTCTATGGAGTTTCTTAAATACGGGAAAGTTCCAAAGGGTATTTCAGATGAGCTGATTACAGAGTATGAAGAGAAACGAAGAAAAGAGTCTGGTAAATAGATTCTTTCAGGAGGAATATATCAATGGTAAGAGCTGAATTAAATAAAAGAGGCCCTTTAAGGGTTTTTGAAAAATCAATAAATGGTGGCCTTGGTAAAGGTCATATTGGTGTCCTTGCATCAAAGAAAGGCGTTGGAAAGACAGCATGTCTGGTTCATATTGCTACAGATAAACTGTTTCGTGGCAGACATGTTATACATGTTTCGTTTTCACAAAAAGTTGATCATATTATAAGCTGGTATGAAGATATTTTTAAAGAGATAGCAAAGAAACGTGACCTAGAAGATGCAATAGATATTCATGATGAAATTATAAAGAATAGAGTAATTATGAATTTTAATAGCCAGGGAACTACTATTGATCAGGTTCTTGTAAGTTTAAGAGCTATGATGACTGAAGGTAATTTCCCTGCAGATTCAGTTATATTTGATGGGTATAAGCTTTCAGAAGCCTCCCCGGACGATATGAATAAATTAAAGACTTTGGCTAGTGATGCAGATATTGAATTATGGTTTAGTGTATCATTAAATGGTGAAAATCCAACTTTTAATGAAAAAGGGATCCCCACAGTTTTAGAGGATAGAGTAAAGGATCTTGATGTTCTTATAACTTTAAAATTCGAGGGTGATTATGTCCATTTTCAAGTAATTAAAGATCATGAAAATATGGAACTAAAAGATATGAGCTTGAAGCTGGATCCAAAGACAATGCTGATTGCAAGAGAATAAAGTAATAACGATTTAGGAAGGGGTTATTCATGAATCTCCCCCGACAGTAGGATCGGGAGTCTGATTATATATCAACTTCCGGGTTTATATTTATCTAGGATCTCTTCAATTTTTCCTATTAGGTAAAGCGGAATGTTTTGAATTACATTTCCCGGTGCTATATTTAGTGGTTTAGCTGAAACTATTACAGATGTATCCGGTTTGTACTTAAGAATATACTGGGACAGACTCTTAGCCTGTGTTCTGTTTCCGGCCTTTACTTCTATAGGAAAAATTTTCCCATTACTATCTTGTTTTAGAAATTCTATTTCTGAATTTCGTTCTTTCCATGATACAACAGATACACCTGCAGCGGTTAGTTCCTGCAAGACATAATTTTCTACAAAATATCCTTTTGTAATCCCATAATTTTGAAGAATCAGTTCTGATGGCGGTAGTTGCAGCATTGCTCCCAAAATACCAATATCAAAAAGAAAACATTTGAATATATTATCTGAAGTAAATGATTTTAATGGAATTTCTGATCGGTTTGCAATTCCTATCTTGTGAATAAGTGAGGCTTTATTAAGCCAGTGTATTGGTCCTTGAAGTGAGGCATATCCCTTTTTGCCGGGGATAACATTACTAAATTTATACCTGGAGGTGGAAAGATTTTTAACTTTTGATAACTGGAGAGGGATGTTTTCGAAAACAGATACAATATGCATTGAATTGCTCTTTCCTGAGTGTTTGGCAAAATCACTTTCATACATGGTAATCAGATCATTTTGCATTTTCCTTATCTTAATAAATGTTGACTGATCCAATATTTGGTTTAAGGTTATAAACTCTGTAATAACTGCAGGCAGTCCTCCTGTTATAAAATAACTGTATAGTTTTTCTAGTAGTTTTGAGTGGGCTGTTTTAGAAATTTGTTTATTTTTAATAGCTGAGTAGTAAGCTTCTTCAAGGAGAGGAGTGTTTAGAGCCCATAAATATTCTTCAAATGAAAGGGGGTATAGATGAAGAAGCTCTACCTTTCCTACAGGAAAAGAATTACCTGATAACTGCAGTCCCAGTAAAGACCCTGCAGCACAAATATCTATATCAGGGAGATCTTCACAGAAATACTTTAGGCTTGTGAGGGCCGGGGGCAATTTTGAATTTCATCAAATATAATTAAATCTTCTTTATCAATAGCTCTTTCCTGAAGTAGAGATAATTCACCCAGTATTCTGGAGGGATCCAGATCTTTGTCAAAGATTTGATGCAGCTTACCACCTTTTTCAAAATTAAAATAATGGTAACTGGTAAAGTGGTTTTCTCCCAGTTATTTTAGAATATATGTTTTTCCTGTTTGTCTCGCTCCATTTAAAATGAGAGGTTTTTTATTTTTTTTATTTTTCCAAATAAGTAAGTTTCCCAGTATTTCCCGTCTCATAATGTGTATTTTACCATTAATAAGAAAAAGTGCAAGGAAAAAGTACATAAATAAGGAAATAATGCAACCACTCTTGTAAAAAATGAAGAATAACTTTTTTCATTTAATCAATTAAAATCTGAAATTTTAGAAAGAGATTTATCTGGGAATACGTATATTTGTTTTGACTATTTCTGGTTTCTTCCAGCTTACTCTGAGGTTATGTCTGAATATAGTATTCAGTTTCTTAAGATTAGCCCAGATGATCAGGTTTGATATTCTGTGTCCAAAGACCCTTAAGACCCTTGAGGGTACGGAGGAATGAACGGGGAGGAATAAACGGGATAAAGGGATAAAGGGGACGGAGGTGGAAACAGAGGAATAAACAGGTGATCTGACTAAATTTAAGGCATTTGCTAAAGAGACAGATATTGAATTATGGTTCAGTGTTTCAATAAATGGTGAAAATCCCACTTTTAATGAAAATGCAATCCCAACATTTTTAGTGGATAGGGTAAAAGATCTTGATGTTCTTATAACAAAAAAATACGAGGGAGACCATGTTCATTTTCAGGTAATTAAAGATCATAAAATATGGAACTAAAAGATATGGAACCAGAAGATTGATAGATTATCATCTTCCGGTTTTTTTATACTCCTGTAAAAATACCATAGGGAAGGCTAACGGTAAGTCTAGTGGAATATAAATTGTTGTTATTATATTGATACTGATTTATATTTAATGGCAAATGAAAAATAAAATTTGTAAAAAATCCTACATACAAAGGGTATGGATTGGAGTAATATTACCGGGTTTCATTGTTTTAGCATTTACCGGATGTCCTGATTCTACTCCTCCATCAACTAATTCATTTCCTACAATTGCTGCTAATTATAATCCTACAACTGGAAATGTTGATATTACTGGTATTGATACTGATGATGATTTTAAAGATGGCAATACTGTTAATTATTCTACTTTTGGTAAAAAATTAACAAAAGTTAAAGCAAATAATGTTGCAGGAGATACAATACAAAGTATTGATTTATACGTTCAAGGTAATTTTGATTTTGCATTAGATTCTTCTTCAGTAGAACACGATCATGACGATTCAACTTATGATTTAAAAAAGTAGATTGGGTTGGAACTAAAGATATTACTTCAAAACTTTTTGAAAATGGACAAGAAGTTGCACAGAGTAATTTAGCACAAAGTCTAGAAGGTTTGAATAGCGATCCATATCCAGTAAAATCAGGTTCATTTAATCTTACTGGATATGGATCCCTGCAACAAAAATTTTAGAAATAGATACTGTCGCAGGTGCTGAAGATCAGTACGGAGACTCTACTATACCTACTTCAAAATCAGTTAATTTAAATTATGAGTAAGGGTTTGATTTATTTTTTGTTATTTATTATTTTATCTATTAGTGTTATTGCTATTTGTGAAGATTATAACAATGATTTTCAATTTAATTGTAATACTGAAACAGGTTCTTGTGATGGTGAATTTTCTACATTATCTTCTTTATTAGTATATATCAATTATATTGGGGAGATATGGGGAGGGAGGAATAAAATAATCCTTATATTTGAAGTAGAATCGTCTTTTTATCCATATTAGTATATATGAGGAAACCAAGAGAAATCTATTATAATGCCGAGTATCATGTAACTGCCAAAATAAATCGTGGAGAATTTGCTTTTGAATCCAGATTTTATTGAGCCCCCAGATTCGTACCTGATAGTACTATTACCTGATTTATTTAAGAAATTATTTATTTAAGAAATAACTATAATAATAGCTGAGAATAATAAAAATAAAGTCAGGGATACAGCTATAATTCTTATTGATTTTAAAATATCTTTTGCCTCTGGTTGTCTTGTGTTATTCCCTATGGTTGGTTTTTCTATAATTTCCCCAAAATATGAGGCTTCTCCTCCCAGTTGTATGCTCAGAATTCCAGCCATAGCTGCTTCAGAATAACCGGCATTGGGACTGGCTGTATTTTTGTGGTCACGAATCATAATCCGCCATGTAGTAAGTGGGTTCCCCTCGTTCAATCCTGAACCCCATCTCGGGGTAAGTAGTGATGAAAAACAAATAAGTAGACCAGTAATCCTTGCAGGGATAAAGTTGACAGCATCATCCAGGAGGGCTGCTGCTCTACCAAAATCAATAAACCGTTCATTTTTATATCCCCACATGGCGTCCATAGTATTTATTACTCTGTATGCCAGAGCACCCGCTGGTCCAAAGATAAGTCCCCAGAATATTGGAGCAATTATGGAATCAGATGAGTTTTCACTCATACTCTCAACAGTACCTGTAATTATCTTATCAGGACTTAATTTGTCGATATCCCTACTTAAGATCATTCCCGCACTCTTTCTGGCCAGTAGAATATTATCATTATCTAATGCCTTTTTTACCCTCATCCCGTGAACAACCAGATCTTTAATTGCAATAGTGGAATAGAATACAAGAACAGTAAATACTTCCTTTCCATAGGGAATAAAGCTTGTAAGATTATATAGAATGAAAAATATAATCAGTACTGTTCCCAGAGAAATACTAACACCTATAAAGCCAGTAACTCTTTTGGAAAAACTAATGTTGTAGAGAAAATTTTCAATTTTTAAAATAAGATTGCCTATTAGTCGTACAGGGTGAATATAAGTAACAGGATCTCCAATAACAAGATCCAGAGCAATGGCAATAACAAGTAGAATATAATTCTTCATCTTCTAATACTTAATCCTCCGAATACTTAATCCTCCGTCCCTCTAAACAGTTCCTCCATCAATCCTATCCTATAATCCTAGTCTAAGCCAATAATTGATTTTATTTGCTTTATATCCAGATTTTCTCTTAAAATATCTGCCAGTTTATCCAGGTGGGTATCTATATTATAAATTAATGGTGGCTCTTTTGATGGAGGGAGTCCTTTTTCTTTTCTAAGAATATTTAGAAACCAACGTCGAAATTCATCTGCATCGAAAATACCATGAAGGTAAGTTCCCCATACTTTTCCATCTATGGAAGAGGCTCCAAGAAGTTCATTTTTGGAGCCTATAATTACTTTACCATTTTGTAGTTGTGATATTCCGTGATGTATCTCATAACCTTTAATCCAGCTTCCCGAAGGTGTATGTCTAAGTTCTTTTTGTGTAAGTTGCTTTTCATGATAAAATACAGTCTTCATATCAATAAGACCCAGGCCTTTCTTGCTGTTTTTATTAGACTCAGAGGATAATTCCACATATCCAGGGTCAGATATTTTATTACCCAGCATCTGGAACCCCCCACAAATACCAACAATAGTTACACCTTTTTGTTTCATGTCATTAAGTTTACCGGGGAACCCTTTTTTTATAAGCCAGGAAAGATCACTAGCTGTGTTTTTACTTCCAGGAATTATAATACAGTCAAAATTTTCATCCATATCTTCACTGTTTTTAATAGGAATAATTCTAATATCTGGTTCCATCATAAGTGGATCCATGTCTGTAAAGTTAGAAATATAGGGAAGATCTATCAATCCAATTTTTATCTCTTTGCTTTTATCTTTTTTTAATTTCATAGAAGAAAAGTAACTTCCCTCTTTGAATGTAACAGAATCCTCTTCCGGTAAACTAAGATCAGAAATGAAAGGAACAGTACCCAGTATTGGTTTCCCTGTGTATTCAAAAAGATAATCATGTGCTGTTTTAAGAAGAGTTTCATCTCCTCTAAATCTATTTACAATAAATCCTTTTACCAGATTTCTTTCCCATTCTTCAAATACAGCCATAGTCCCTATAAATGAAGCATATACCCCTCCACGATCTATATCTCCTGCAATTAGAACTGGAGCATTTGCATACCTTGCCATTCCCATGTTAACAATATCATTTTGTTTTAAGTTTACTTCACCAGGGCTTCCCGCTCCTTCAATTATTATTACATCATAACCTGAAGCCAGTTGATCATAGTTTTGTTCAACCACTGTTCTTGCTGTCTGCTTAAATTCTTTCCAGTTTTTAACTGACATATTACCTGCAGGTAATCCATTTAATATAACCTGGGATCCTTTTTCCGAAGATGGTTTTAAAAGAACAGGGTTCATCCTTACATCAGAATTTATGTTACATGCCTTTGCCTGAAGGGCTTGTGCCCTTCCAATTTCCTTTCCTTTCAGTGTGACCGCTGAATTATTTGACATATTCTGAGCTTTGAAAGGAGCAATAGAGTATCCATCCTGATAGAGCACTCTGCACAAACCTGCTGTTAAAATACTTTTCCCAGCATTTGATGCTGTTCCCTGTATCATAAGAGGAAGAGCCTTCTTCGTCTTAGTCCCCATATTCTGGTTGGTATTTATACTTATATTCAAGACTTCCCTAGAAAAAGCTTTGAGACTGGATAAAAGGATATTATTTTCCTGGGATGTGCGGACTGCAATGCGAAAGAAAGTATTCTCAAGTCCTAAAAAACTATTGCATTGTCTGATAATTATTCCATTTTTCATTAAATAATTGTAGAGTTTTTTTGTACTCATTCCCGGTGATAAAATCTTTATTAGAAGAAAGTTAGCTTCTCCAGGAAAAGGTTTAAGCCAGGGTATTTTATCTAGATTTTCAAAAAGTTTTTTTCGTAAATTAGTTATAGTATTCACTGAATCCGTAAAAAACTGCTGATCATTAAACAGTTTTTCTCCTATCTTCATGGCGAGAGTGTTTACCGACCAGGGAGTTTGAGCATCCCTTATTTTTTGGATGATACCTGGATCACTCATACATATACCCAGGCGCAATCCTGGTATTCCGTAGAACTTAGTTAATGATTTTACAACTATAATATTCAAATTATCTGTCTTTGCAAGTGTCTTGTATTTTGGAATAAAATCTGCAAAAGATTCATCTATGCAAAAATATGTGTCCTTATGTTTCTTAGCCAGATCTATAATTTCTTTTGTTGGAATTGATTTTCCTGTGGGATTATTGGGCTGTCCTATAAACACCAGTTTCCGTTTTGTTGTAGAGTTAATCAGTTTACTAAGTTTATTTGGTTCAAGTGTAAATTCTGTTTCCTCTTTTAGTTTTAAATAAGAAACTTTTACTTTGCTGCTTTGTTTTTCATACTCGCTATAAGATGGAACAGGAATTAAAATATGGTCTATTTCGAGTATGTCCGGAAGGATCGAAATAAACTCACTGGCTCCATTCCCGAAGATAATATTCTCCCTACTAATAGAAAAATGCTTTGCTGCTGATTCCCTTATTACCTTCTGTTCGGAATCAGGATAATAAATAAGATTTTCAATATTTCTGTTAATCTCTTTTCGCAGCCAGGGCGGGAATCCTAATGGGTTTATATTGGCGCTGAAATCTATAGGATCATTTCCCTCTTTACTCTCTTCCTTAAATTTCCTTATATTGCCACCGTGGAATTTCAGAATAATCTCCCTAAAATTTCAGTTAGTATTACAAGATGGATTATTTCTCCTGTTTCAATTGTTAGTCCTATGGAATCTCCTGTGTATCCTCCAAGCATTTGTTTAGAAAGTATGGATACGACTACTCCTGCAATAATTGATCCTGAGAAAGGCATAAAATATATAATTGTTTTAACTGACATTGGGGCTGAAAATAAGATTATAATAACAGGTACTGAAAGAGAGAGTAGTATTCCTGTAATAACAGGTAGTGGTGAATACTCTTTTAGCAGTTCTGCCAGACCAGGATCTTCTGCAGGAGTTATGATTGCAGGCATAATGGCTCCTGCTATTCTCCCTGTTAGTGGGTATGAAAATAAAATCAGAATCCATATCCAGTTTGATCCGTGTAAGCTTAATATAGATATGGATGTGAATAATAGATAGATTTTAAAAAGGAGATATACAACCCCTGCAAATATTGCAAAAGCACCTGTTCTTTTATCTGTAAGAATGGAAAGGCGTCTTTCCTTTGATGTGTTATATAAAAAAGCATCTGCACAATCCAGTAGCCCGTCAAAATGAAATAGATTAAATGCCCCGTATTGTATAATGAGTACTAGAAATATAGTAATTCCTAATTGAGTAAAGATGGGATTAAATAATAAAAACACCCCTAAAACAAGTGCAGATACTATTAAACCAATAATAGGGAAAAAGAATCCAAACATAGTAAAGTCCATGTTATATTTAAACTTTACTGGTATTCTACAAATTAGACCAAAGGTTGTTAGAAAAGAATTGTGGAGTTTATTCATTTTGATTACCTTTTACCCACAAAGGCAAACCAGAGACCATAAATACAACTTCATTCATAGATTTTGCAATCATTTTATTAGCTGCTGCAAGATATTCATTGTATTTACGGGAAACCGGATCCATAGGAATATTTCCCAATCCTACTTCGTTGGTCACAATTATAATATTACCAGTATTCTTTAATAAAAAAGATTCCAGGATTTTTCGCCATTCTTCTTCTTTTTCTTTATAAAACAGATTATTCATCCATACAGTCAGACAGTCCAGAATTAAATTATCTTTACTATGAAGATGAATATCCATAGGTTCTTCAATAGTGAAATAGTCAGACCCTCGTTCTTCTTTATGACGAATAATTCTGTCTTCCATCTCTTTATCAAATGGGATTGCAGTTGCAAGGAAGTTCTTTTTACCCGGTAGCTTATTAGCTCTTTCCAGAGCATATGAACTTTTACCTGACTTTATACCGCCTGAAATAAGCATTCTTGTCATTTTATATTTCCTTATTGAATTTAAATGTAGTCGTGAACCATATAAGGGTTCCCTGTAAATGGGTTTTTTGAAATATTAACATCCAGATTATAAACCTCTTTCATAACCTTAGGGGTTATTACATTTTCTGGCGATCCCGAATTAACAATTTTCCCTTTATCCAGAAGGAAAATATTATCGCAATATTCAAGAGCATGGTTAACATCATGTAGTACAGCAACTATTGTAAGACCTTCTCTTTTTGCCAGTGTACGTAGAATTGATAGAATATTTATTTGGTGATGAATATCCAGATGGCTTGTAGGCTCATCCAGGGCCAGTATTATGGGTTCCTGGGTTAGAGCTCTTGCAATAACAACTCTCTGCAGCTCTCCGCCGCTAAGATGAGTTATAAGTTTATTTTTTAGTTCCAGTATCCCTGTTTCCTTCATTGACCAATCTGCTATTCTAATATCTTCACTGGATTCTCTATCAAATCTTCCAAGAAAAGGAGTTCGTCCCATCATTACAACCTGTTCTACAGTAAAATTAAAATCAATTTTTACACTTTGAGGAACATAGGCTTCTATTTGGGCTAGCTCCTTTCGGGAGTAGGTTTTTATATCTATACCCCTAATTAGAATTGAATTTTTTTCTACCTGAAGAAGATTAAGAATCAGTTTTAAAAGAGTTGTTTTCCCTGCACCATTGGGGCCTAGAATCCCAGTAAAAGTTCCAAATCTAATATCGATGGAGACATTATCGAGTACTTTAGTCCCATTATAGGACCAGTTAAGATTTTTTGTTTCAATTACAACTTCATCTATCATTTAGGATTCCTCATTCTGTTTAACAGGAACAGAAAGAATGGAGCACCTAATAAAGATGTTACTATGCCGACAGGAATCTCGGTAGGTGCCATGATCGTCCTGGCAATAGTATCAGAGATTAAGAGAAGAATTGCTCCCCCCAACATGCTGTATGGTATTAATGTCCTGTGATCCGGACCAGTTATTATTCTCATTGCATGAGGAACAATCAGTCCTACAAATCCTATTACTCCACTGACTGCAACTGCACTGGCTGTTATGATTGTAGAGATTAACAGGAATGTAAGTCTGGATTTTTTTACAGAAATACCAAGACTACTAGCTGAATCCTCACCCAGTACTATTAAATTTAAATCCCTTGAAAATAAAATAATAAAAATACTTCCAGGAAGGATTACCGGCGCAGTTATACCTACTTTTTGCCAGTTAGCAGCATTAAAACTTCCCATTGTCCAGTAGATAATATTTTCCAGCTGTGATCTGTTAAAATACATAAGTAAGGACATCATAGCAGATAATAAAAAGCCCATTGCGATACCTGATAACAGTAGTGGCAGTATATCCCTGCCTCCACCCGAAATAAGATATACAACTACAGATGCACTAATGGCACCAATAAATGCCGATATTGGAATTGCACCAATTCCCAGGAAAGTTATTTGAAGTCCCATTGTCATACCCAGAGTTACACCAAATGCAGCCCCTGAAGAAATCCCCAGAATATATGGGTTTGCCATGGGATTACGAAATATTCCCTGAAAAACTGCACCACTGACTCCAAGACCCATACCTGCAATTACTGTCAGGATAATTCTGGGAAGACGTATTTTCCAGATTATTATCCTGGATGTTTCTTTTAACCTTTCGTTTTGGATACCAGCAGGAGTAATTGGAGCGAATATAATTTTAATAATATTAGAGAAGGATATTTTGGCACTACCAAGTGATCCTGCAATTATGATTGTTCCTAATAGAATTATAATAAGTAGTAAAACAATTGATTTTTTGTACTTCCCTAATATCATTTCTCTAAAACGCATTCGGATGGATAATTTCAGCTAGAGCTTTTAGCCCTTCTGCCAGCCTTGGACCTTGTCTGTCCAGCATATTATTATCAATTTCAAAAAGATCTCCATTCCTGACAGCTTTTAGATCATTGTATCCGTTTGTGCTTTTTATTGAACTTTTTACACCCCAAAATTTAGAGCATACAAGAATATCAGGATCTGAATCAACTATTTGCTCCAGGCTAAAAGACCAGCCTTTAATACCGGATGCAATATTATTTCCACCTGCCATTTCAATAATTTGATTTATAAAAGTGTCACCACCGGCAGTAAAATCTCCATATTCACCAAATCCTATTACATAATACACAGAAGGTTTTTCTTTTCCACTGACTGCTTTCTTAACTTTATTAACAGTATTTTTCATGTCTGTAGTTAATTTATTTCCTTCTATTTCAGCACCGATTATCCTGGAAATATCCTCGATTGTTTTGTATGCACCCTCGAAACTATCCTGATCTGCCAATATCACCACAGGTATAGATAGGGCTGTTAATTTATTTAGGGACTCTTTGGTAAAGTGTGTTGATGCTATAACAACATCCGGTGAAAGCTCTGCAATTGCTTCAATATCAGGTTCCATTAGACTTCCAATACTTGCTATGCTCAGGGCCTCTTCAGGGTAATCGCAATAATCTGTTCTCCCTACCAGGAGGTTCCCCATCCCAAGGGCAAATATTGTTTCGGTAACACTCGGAGCAGTAGAAACCACCCGCATAGCCGGTTGTTCTATAGTAACAGATCTCTCAAAGGAATCAACAATTGTAATTCCCCGAACTATACTGGGAGATTGAATTTCACTTTGTCCTGCTGCGAAAAGAAGGGTAGTTGTAAATAATAAGATAGTAATACTGAATAATTTTTTCATATCCTCACCTTTAAAATAAGTATTTTTGGATATGGGTCATCTATATGGAAGAAGGAATCCATACCCTGATCTGTTCCACGCAGACCAATGAACGGGTAATTCCAACAGGCAGGTCTCCTGGCTCTGGGGACTATTTGCTGCTACCTTCCCGCCCTATCACATAATTCAAGTGAATCGACAGTGGTATCTTAGAAGCAAAACCCCATTACAGTGGCGGAACCGCGCAGGTATTTAACCTGCTTCCCTATTATCCGATAAACGGAACCTGTATGAATGCTTATATCCTATAATGAACGTATGCTGCCGTCAAGTAGTGGTCAATTATAAAACTATAATTATTATTAGATTGTTTGGGGCAGGTTTTCCACTACCCCCTCCGGGAATTTCCATTAGGGACGGTTTTATTTTTGTCTGGTAAATTACACATTAAACTGGAAAGTTTGCTAGCAGTTTCTGTATCACTTACTATTTTGCTTGACAACCGTTACCTTTGGCGGTAATTTCAACTATGGGAAAGGTGAAGAGAGGTGGTTATGTTTTTCTCTCATGGATTGGAGACCATACTCCAAAGCATGTGCATGTATATAAGAATGGTAAATTGATTGTGAAATGGGATCTTGAAAATAACATGGCAATGAAGGGAGCTGAAACACGGGATATCTTAAAATATATAGAGGCTTTAGTTCAGGAGGGAAAGCTATGATAATTGCAAATATTGAACGTAACAACCGAAAGAAAACATTCTCTGTTACAAGTTCTAAATCTACTTTTATTTATCCTTTTGCAAAATTAGATCCACTTCCTACAATAGACAATCCAGTGGATATGATTTGGATTGATGATGATTTCGGGGGAGAGGCCTTCTCTTACAAACTAAGAGACGGCAAATCCGGAACTGTTCATATTGATCACATACTTGAATACAACCGGGAACCTAACTATATGACAGAACTTCTACTTTATAAATTAACCATAGAAGCGAAAAAATATGTAGAGATATCACCTCTTAGCAAAAGAGAGATTATTCGTAACCTGGGGACTTCTCCGTCTCAGTATTATCGCCTTTTAGACCAGACTAATGTCACTAAATCAATTAATAAAATGCTGAACCTGCTTCAGGTTTTAGGCTGTGAAATGGACATAATATTTAGGGATAGCGATACAAAACAGGAAAGTACTCTTATATCAGTATGAAATACAATCTGATCCCTTCTGGAAACACTAGTAAAAAAGACTCAATTTTTATCTATATCCTTCCTTCTGGTTTTGAGAAATCCTCTTATCTAATAGCTTATCCTGATTTCGCTCCCGAAGATATTCTTGCAGGTCGAATTAGCATTAGAACATTTGAGGGCTGTTCTACCGAGGCTTTTGAAGAGATTAAAGTTGAGCTGAAGGGAAGACTCAGGAAAAAATATGAAAAGTATTTAGAGAACATCAATACCTTGTTTACCCTAGGGTTAGGGTTTTTTATTTTGGGAATTATTGACTGGGTTATCCCCGATCCTGTGCTATTTATTGATGAGCTTGTTTTGATGATATTTGGAGGTTTTACAGCCTGGAAATCCTGGAGAGGTAAAAAAGAAAAACTTCCCATGCTAAAGAATAAGATTGATCATTACAATTATAATAGTATGTATCCGAAAATTGGGACAGATACTATTCTTACATCAATATTCAAGGCTATAAGATGCAAGATTGATCCTATAGGCGCTGTTGAAATTGTTGATGGGATGGATGAAATTGAAATTGAATCTTTGTGGATGACCAGATATTTGAATATACAGGATCTGTCTGCTGCTGCTGATATTTCTGGAATTAAAGAGCTTCTAAGGGTTATTAAGAAGGTTTTTCCATTAAGAAGATTGCTCAAACTGGAAGGAAAAAAGCAGAATAAGTGGATAAGGAGTCAATTTCTAAATCTGGAACAGCAAACTGAAAGTAACACAGGGATTCTTCCCGAAGTTCTGGCTGTTTATCTTGAGTTTTATAAGCTTAGTCTTACATATCATTTATAAAATAAATCAAAATAACTTAGCTAATAATTTGTGACTTAGCTATTTATATGGTATACTTCTTTAAAGTTAGCTAATATAAGGAGATTATCATGTATGTTTCAGCCACGGAAGTCCAGAATAATTTTGGTAAGTACCTGAAGCTCTGTAAAATTGAGAATGTAATTATAACCCGAAATGGTAAGAAGCAGGCCATGCTCCTTTATTTCCCTCGTAATTCCAAAGGGTTTGAGGCAGGTGAACCATTTGCTGACTATGGAACAAGTCCCGGGTTGCATGGGCGAGCAGCAAACTTGTTTGCGACCAGCCTTCGAAAAGAAGAGTATATAAGCTACCAACAATTTCTTGAAATGACAGAAAAGAGTGAAAATCGATATGAGTTAATTGATGGGGTTGTTTATCTTTTGGCTTCCCCTGCTTTCACTCACCAGAGGATCCTGGGGGTGATTTACATTATTTTTCATGAATATCTTAAAAATTCAAAAGATTGTGATACTTTTATGGCACCTTTTGATATTGATCTTATTCGGCAGAATATTAAACTGCTTAGGGAAGAAACTGAAGATGATATAAATGTGGTTCAACCCGATTTGATAGTACTGTGTGACTATATGAAAGATATCAATGCGAAAGATAAATATAAGGGGACTCCTACATTAGTTGTAGAGATACTTTCTCCTTCTAGCCGTAGCAAGGACAGGGTTAAGAAACTTGATCTCTATATGGAAAGTGGAATTGCAGAATACTGGATTATTGATCCAAAGACGGAATCTATTATGGTTTATTCTTTTAAGGAGGGGGGGCTGGATGGTGATGCTATATATACCAGCAGTCAAAATGCAGAATCATTTCATTTTCCAGGACTTTTAGTTTCTCTGGATAAAATATTCTAAACATTAACGGGATTTTCCAACACCAATCATAGGGCAATCAGCCTTAAATGGACACTCTGAACATTTTGGTGAAACAGGAGTACAGATAGTCTGACCAAAAGCAACAAGCAGTTCATTTATTTCAATCCAGTATTTTTTTGGCAATATTTTAGTAAGTGCGAATTCTGTTTTTTCCGGAGTTTTAGTTTCAATCAATCCCATTCTATTAGGAATTCTGTGCACATGAGTATCTACACATAGTGCAGGGATTCTATAACTTAATCCCAAAGTTAAATTTGCTGTTTTTCGTCCTACACCTGGAAGTTCCAGCAGTGCTTCCAGATTTCTTGGAACAAGTCCTTCATATTTATCCAATAAAATTTTAGAAATTTGCTTTATGTTTTCAGCTTTCCTTTTATAAAATCCTGCAGGGTAGATTAATTGTGCTATTTCCTTAGTATCAATTTTTAATATTGATTGGGGGTCAGGTGCTTTATCAAATAATTTTTCTGAAGATGAAAAAGTTACAAGATCTCTGGTTCTGAGTGAAATTATTGTAGATATAAGAATTTGAAATGGAGTACTATTTCTGTATGAAAAATCAAATACAGTTGGCGTTTCAACATTTTCTGCCACGATTCTCAATGATTCAATTAAATTTTTCCAATTCTTTTTTGTAAAATTTAGACCCATATAGAATTGTCAATCTTTTCTATTAAAACAGATGCCATAGATTCAATTGCTTTTCCTTCTCCTGTGGCATCTACATTCTCTTTTGTTTTTGCTTTTACAGAGATTCCATCTAAATCTATAGACAAAGCTCCTGCAAGTTTTTCTCTAATAATTTCAATATATGGTTTTAGTTTTGGTTCCTGTAAAATAATAGTTGTATCCAGATTAATTATTCTGTATCCAGCTTGAGCAAGAAGAGCTAAGGTCTTTTCTAGAAGAATAAGGCTGGAAATATTTTTGTACTGCTTATCAGATGGGGGAAAGTGTGTTCCAATATCTCCCATAGCAGCAGCACCAAGAATTGAATCTATTATTGCATGAATAAGAACATCTCCATCAGAATGTGCTTCTTCTCCTGAATGAAAAGGAATATGTACTCCTCCTAATATCAACCTCCGTCCCTCTGCTAGCCTGTGAAGATCCCATCCTGTTCCTATTCTCATCTATTCCCCTTGTATATGTATATCAGATAGATACGTAATTTTTCTGTTAGCTGTATCTCCTGGAACTGTTGATACATCCCCTGCATATTTACTGTATATTTCTGCATCATCAATATATGTTGAGTTATCTTTTTGAGCTTTCGTATGGCTGTTTAAAATTTTAGTGTAGTTAAATCCCTGTGGTGTTTGAGCAGCTACTGTAAATTCTCTTTTGAGGTTGGTTATTATTTTTCCTGATGAATCAATAAATTTCATTGCATTAACAGAAGCCACCACAGGAATAGCAGCACCTTTTAAAATAGATTCCCTGTGCACTTCTTTAATTATATATTTACTTATCCAGGGTCTGGCACCATCATGAATCAGAACAATATCAGGAGCTTCGCTTTCTAATGCTAAAAGGCCATTATAAACTGATTCCTGCCGCGTTGCTCCCCCTGATGCGTAAATAAATTTTAACTTATCATCAAGGGAAGATAAAATATTTTGCCCTGTCTTAATTTCTAATTCCGGTAGCACAATTACATAATTTGAAAATAAGTTAGAATTTACAAAGGGTTTTAATGATAGAAGAAGTACTGGTTGATTATTAAGTGTGAGGAACTCTTTTTTTGTTCCAGTCTCCATTCTTTGACTGGAACCCGCAGCTGTTATAATAACAGCTGCTTTTAGAGTCTGTTTGCCCACTAATTTTCCATTTTGCTAAATATTAACTGACCTGCTTCATCACGGGTTATATCCAAAGAGTACATAATTTCATCTGATAGTATTCTTAATGCACTATCGTATAGTTTCCTTTCCTGTATTGGAAGTTCTTTTATTTTACTTCGATGATAAAGTGCTCTAACTACAGTAGCATTATCAATGATTGTGCCGCTTTTTAAGAGATCAAGATTCATTTGGTATCTCATTTTCCAATCTGCAGTAACTGGTTCGTATGAGGCAGCCAAATGATCTAAAGTTTCAAAAGTTTTATCTTTTGGTACTATAGGACGGAGTCCCAGATCATCTGCTTTATCAACAGGAATCATAACTGTCATATCCGATACTTCGAGATATATCATATAATAAAGAATCTGTTTATCTTTAAAGCTTCTTTCTGTAATTTCTCTGATTTCACCTACACCTAAAAGTGGGTAAACCAGATGTTGATTTGTTTTATATTGAGAATTCATTAAGCTATTATACCATTTTATCACTCTCTAGTCAAAGGGGGGGGCATGTTTCAAATTATAATTAACTGTATATTTATTGATACTAAGGATATACTAAATAATAAAAATTGTAATGGGAGCCTTGTGTATGCTAAGCAATATTCCAGAACAGAAAATGGCAGAAATTGCTCAATTAAATCAGGATTTATAAGCTTCCGGCAGGTTTCCTTTCTTTGTTACACAATAATATATAAATAATTCCATAAGTATAAGGTGATTATCTTTATTCAATTCTCTTGCAAGAATATCATATTTTGCAATCAGCACAATTATTTTCTGTAGTTCCTGAGTTGAATAGTTTCTTAAACCGTCTATGTAGGTTTGTTGATTTCTTTTTCCCCTAATTTGAGCTTTGGAAAGTGCTTCCTCTCTACTGTATTGTTTTGAAAACAATTGCGACAAGGTAAGTAGTTTTCTAAATTGCCATTGTAATCCACTAATTAATTGAACCGGGGTTCCTTCTCCTGATAGTGCAATTTTATGGAGTATTTCTATCGAAGAAGAGAAATCTGCTGATGCTATTTTTTTAAAAAGTGTAAAAACATTTTCTTCTTTACTATGATAAATAAAATTTTCAATGTCTTCTTCTTCGATACGGGAGTTTATTCCGAAAAAAATGGAGAGTTTGCTACATGCATTTCTCATATCATTTGTATTATTTTCAACCATTTCCAAAATCATATCTATGGCATCATCTGTTATCTCAATCTGCTCTTTTTTTAAATAACTGGATATCCATGATTTTTTTTGATTTTCAAAAAGTTCCCAAAATATGCGAACATTTTTTTTTGGTATAGCAGTTGTTATTTTTTTATCAACAGAGTTTTTTTCAGATACAAGAAATAAGGTACATTCAATTCCAGGTGACTTTATATACGAAATAAGTTCAGCAATACTCTCTTTTTTCAATTCTTCAATATTCATGAATGTTACAAACTTATAGTTTGAAAACAGAGATCCATTCAACATTAGAGAGATTACTTCTCCAATAGAAGTATCATAAGGATAAAATTTATGTATTTCTGGGCTTACACCAGACTGTGTTTGAAATGATTTCCGAATTTTAATTATTTCATCAGTCTTTTGACCAATTTCAGGCCCCAGGAAGAGGTATACAGGTTCTGGATTATACATAGCTTCTAATTAAGTACTGTAATTTTCCCAGAATTCTGACATTCTGTGAATAAATTGGTGGATATACTGGATTTTCCGCTTTAAGTTTAATTCTATTTTTTTCTTTAAAAAATCTTTTTAATGTTACTGCTTCATCATTTACCATGGCAACTATAATATCTCCGTTTTCAGCTGTTTGCTTCTGAACCATAATTGCTGTATCACCATCCATTATACCTATATCCTGCATACTGTCACCCTTTACTAATAAAGCAAAATGAGTGCCGATACTAAGATTTGATGCTGCAATTTTAATATAACCATCAAAATTCTCTTCTGATAAAAGAGGGACTCCAGCTGCAACATTGCCAAGTAGAGGGACCTCAATAATCTCTTCAATTTCCTTTTCTTCTTCAATAATACCAATAGCTCTGGATCGGTTTACATCACAATGAATAATACCTTTTTTTTCCAGGGCTTTGACATGGTCATATGCTCCATTAGCTGTTATATCAAAATTAGAAGCAATCTCCCTCATTGTTGGAGGATATTTATTTGAACCTATAAATCCTTTTATGAAGTTGAGGACTTCTTTCTGTCTTTCTGTTAATTCTTTCACTTAATTATTTCTATCCCGAATTTCTTTATTTTACCATGTAAGTTACTAGGGTAGATACCCATAGTTTCAGCGGCTCTGGATATATTATAACTATTTTCTTCCAATTTTTGTATAAGGAATTGTTTTTCAAATTTATCCTTTGCTTCATTTAGTTTCAAATTTGTATATTCATTATCCTTAATTGTTGAAGTATTTGTATCTTCCTGAATATAATATTTAACAGTTTCAGCAGAGATTTCTTTTTCATCAGTCATTATGTTGATTCGTTCTATAAAATTTTTTAATTCTCTAATATTCCCAGGCCAATTATAATTTTGAAGAATATCCAATCCTTCCCTGGATATAGTTTTATTTGCTGCGTTATTCTTAGATCTAAATTTCTCTATAAAATAATAAATAAGTTCTTCAATATCACTTTTCCGTTCTTTCAATGAAGGTACGTGAATAGGAACAACATTCAGTCTGTAAAAAAGGTCTTCTCTGAATCTACCTGCTTTAACTTCATTGGCAATATCTTTATTAGTTGCAGTAATAAGACGGGTATCCACTGTAATTGAATTCTCACTGCCAATTCTTTCAAACTTAAGTTCCTGTATTGCTCTTAATACTTTCGCCTGGGCATTCATAGACATATCCGCAATCTCATCAAGAAAGAGTGTTCCGCCATGAGCCATTTCAAATTTCCCTTTCCGTCTGGCTACAGCAGAAGTAAAAGCACCTTTTTCATGGCCGAATAACTCACTTTCGATTAGTGTATCTGGAATTGCTGCACAATTAACCTCAATAAAAGGCCCTGTAGATTTGTTACTATTTTTATGGATTTCCCTTGCAATAAGTTCCTTTCCTGTTCCGTTATCACCTGTTATAAGTATTTTGGCATCTGTTGGGGCACTTTGCTTTATTCGAGTCCAGATTGCGTTCATATAATCAGAGGAACCTATCATTTCATCTTCCATAAAGGTTGCATTTTTTAGATTTACATTTTCCTTCTTTAACTCTTCCATTTTAAGAGCATTTTTAATTAAATTTATTATTTTATCCAGGGAAAGAGGTTTTTCGAGAAAATCATAAGCTCCAAGTTTAACAGCCTTAACAGCAATATCAATATTTGCATGTCCGGAAATCATAATTACTTCTATATTTGGATATTCCTTTTTTATTTCCTTAAGAACATCAATTCCTCCCATATTGGGAAGCCATACGTCGAGGATAACAAGGTCAATTGATTCTGATTTAAGAATACTCAGACCCTCAAATCCATCCCCAGCTGCAAAAACATGGTGATTTTCATCTCTAATTATATCTGACAGAACAGTTCTGATTCCCGGTTCATCATCAATTATCAGAATTTTACTCATACTGTATCCTCCATGGGGAGTTCAATGAAAAAAGTTGTACCTACTTCTTTTTCTGATTCATACCAAATAACACCTTTGTGATCTGCTATAATTCTTTCAATAATAGGTAGTCCCAGTCCTGTGCCACCATCTTTTGTTGTAAAATAGGGATTAAAAATATTTTTTTTCATTTTAGAATCTATTCCTGTTCCTGTATCTGTTATCATTATTCTACAATAATAATTTTTACTTTTTCTAATAATTTCCGATTGAATTGTTACTATACCTTTATCTGCGATTGCATCAAATGAATTACTAATAAGATTTGAGAATACTCTTTGTATTTGTCCCCGATCTCCCTTTAGTTCAGTGTTTTCTAATCCTTCAAGATCTAAAGTAATACGGGAATATGATTCAGAATATAACAGGGACACCTCTGTTACTAAAGATTTTAATTGAATGTTTTCCTTTAGAGGAGTTGGCATCCTTGAAAAATCTTTGAATTCAGAAAGTAATTGCGTTAAATTCTCAACTTCGTTTATTATAGCATCAACAGCAGGTTCCAGTACAGACTCAATTGAATCTGGATCGTTTTTATATTTTTTCAATATTCTTTGGGCTGAAAGCTTTATTGGTGTCAGAGGATTCTTTATTTCATGGGCCATTCTTTGGGCAATTTCCTGCCAGGCTGTTATTTTTTCAGTGTGGACATAGTTGTTTCTGGATAATTCAAGATTTGAAACCATATCATTAAATGAATTAACAAGATTAGCCAGATCGTCTTTTGAATGGGTAAGGATCCTATAAGAATAATCTCCCTGAACAACTCTGCTTATTGCATTTTCTAAATGTGCTATTGGCTGAATTATTTCTTCGCTTAACAGAAAACTGGTAAGTATTGATAAAAGAATAATTGGTAATGAGAAATATGTGTAGAATAGTATTATTGACAATAAAAATGTTTGCTGAAAATCTTTATTTCTTGTAAATATTTTTAGAGAATCTGTTATTTTTCGAGCATTTTGATCAAAATTTTCAGGGAGAAGAATAGATAGCACCGCATATATATTTTCCCCATTCTGTAGAAATTCTTTTCTTGTTCTTAGAATACTTCTATTCCCTTCTTTTGATCTTGTAACAGTGTTATTTTCAAAATTTAAAACATTTATTACTCTTAGATTACTCTCTTTTGATTTGTAGAATATTTCATTGCCCAGGGAATCAAACAAAGAAATACTGCTTACAGAAGGAAAAGCTCCTTTTATATTTCTCCATATGCTGTCAGGTGTAGCAACTGTATTCAATATAATATTTTCAAATATAAAGCTATCTCGAAATACTGCAATACCCTCCATGGAGGATCTATTATATTCAATGGCAATATCCAGCCCTCCGTTTAAAGCTTCTTCTGTACCAGAAGAAAACCATGATGTTATTGCCGAATTAATAAAATTTACTGCTAGTATACCCTGAGGAATAGAAGATAATATTGTAATAAATGTGAAAAATATAAGTAATCTAGTTTTGAAGTTAGATCCAGGTTGATTTTTTTTTCTTTGTTTCAATAACTTTAATAAATTAAAGATAATTGTTGCTATCAAAAAAATGGGAAGTACCATTGCCAGAGGAATGATTGTCAAGCTGGAAATAGAACCATTTGTAGCTATTTCAAGAAGAACTTTATTTGCAAAAATAAGAATTAATATTATTAATAAAATATAGATTGAAACTATACTAATTAGACCAACATAAGCAGATTTTGTGTTTCTGTTACTGCCCATTATATTTTATTATTCTTCCTCAAATCTATTTTCAAAGAGTTTTACAAGTGCCATTACTGCTTTTTCTTCATCATTGCCCTCTGCTATAATTTGAATAATAGATTTATAGTTAGCTCCTAAAGTAATAATACCCATAATTGATTTTGCATTTATTTTCATATCATCAAGTTCAAGAAATATTTCAGAATCATATTCATTTGCAGTTTTTACTATAAGAGCTGAAGGTCTTGCATGAATCCCTGCCCGGTTATTAATTGTTACAGTTTCTTGTTTCATAGATCACCTTAAAGTTCACCTTAGAATATACCACTATTATTTGAGTATAAATTTCTTGCATTTTTACTTTCAAGCCACTTAAGTACATTGTTGTCAAATTCCTGGGCAGAATGGTATCCCAGTTTTTTTAATCTTTCATTCATAGCTGCAACTTCAATTAAAATTGGAATGTTGCGCCCTGCTTTTACTGGCATTTTAATAAGGGGCACTTTTACATTCAGCATCTCTTTATGAACATCTCCTGTTCCTATACGATCATAAACAGCATCTGAATCCCATATTTCCAGTTCAATTAATAACTGAATCTGTTTTTTATCTCTAATAGAACCTACACCAAACAGATGACTTATATTTATTATGCCCAAACCCCTTATTTCCATATGATATCCCAACAGTTCATTAGTTCCGGATCCCATAAGAAAATTGTCATTTACGCTTCGGAGTACCACAGAATCATCTGCTATTAGTCTGTGTCCCCTTTCTATAAGTTCCAGTGCCGATTCACTTTTTCCGACACCACTTCCTCCTGTAATTAAAACTCCTATTCCAAAGACTTCCACTAAAACCCCATGGATTATCTTTCGGGGAGCAAAAATATCAGACAGAGCACGTATCAGCCGTAATTCTAATTCAGAAGATGATAAATCCGATTGAAGAATAGAACATCCTGATTCTTCTGCAATCTTAAGAAATATATCTCCTGGAGTTCCAGAGTGACTAATAATACAACAGGATATATTGTAAGTAAATATTTTCTCAACAGAATCCATCTGATTTTTTTCTTCCAACATACGCAGATACGCCATCTCACCCCGACCAAATAATTGAATTCTATGGAAGGCAAATTCTTCAAAAAAACCGCTAAGAGTAAGCCCAGGCCTGTTTATTTCCGGATCAGTAATAATTCTATTCAGTCCTTTTCTTCCAGCAAGGCATTTAAGATTTAGTTTATTATGGTCTTTTAAATCGAGATCAATAAGGTTTAATACTGTAAAATTATTTATCATATAGCATGTATTATATCATAAATAGAGCAAAAACAAAAAGGGCTTCCTGACAGTAGATCCGGAAGCCCTGATAAAATATAAGATGTGAATTAATTGTGAGAGCTAACCTTCTCTTTTTCTTTTCGTACTTTCAATTCAAGTTTGTGTAAAAAGCTTTCAATGCTTTCATACAGTTCTATGGATTCAACACTTAAATGAGATGAAACACCCCATCTGAAATGGATATTTCCATCTACTTTGTAACCATGTGTTTCTTTGGTAACTGTCAGTAAAAGATCAATAATATGATCTTTAGCATAGCTAATGTGCTCGAGCTTTTTATCTATGAATTCTCTTGTTGCATCACTAACACTGTAATGTATTCCTTTTACTTCTACATTCATAAAACCTCCACAGCAATTTATACTTAAAGGATATTTAATTGTATCATGAAAAGCAATGTTTTTTTAAATTTTAAAATCTATTTTTGAAGTAACTGATTTCCTTATCTTTCGAATGAAGAATCTATTAAAAGTTCAGATCTGTATTTTGCCACTGTTCTACGTGCAATTTTAATACCCTGAAGTTTTAAAAGATCGGAGATTTTTTGATCGGAAAGTTTTTTTGCAGAAATATTTTCTGTAAGTAATTCTTTAATTGTTGCTTTGACCCCTTCTTTTGAGAATCGTGAGCCTGTTGATCCAGCTCCTGAAATGGAATTTGTGAAAAAGTATTTAATTGGGTAAATTCCCCACTCTGTTTGCATATATTTAGCATTTGATATTCTTGAAACTGTGGTTTCATGAACCTTAACTTCTTCTGCAACATCCTTAAGGGTTAGTGGTAATAGGTATTTAGGACCTTTTATAAAAAAATTCCTTTGAAATTCAACAATTACTGTTGCTATTTTTATAAGTGTTTGATTTCTTAAATGAATACTGTTAATAAACCAACGTGCATCTCTTATACTGTTATTGATATAGTGACGGGTCTCTTTATCCTGTTTATTATGCTGGGATTCCTCAAAAAAAGGGGATATTCCCAGAACAGGGATTTCTTCATCATTAAGAACCAAAACAAATTCACCGTTTTTTATTGTTACCATAATATCAGGTATTACATAAGAAGGAGGAGTCCTGGAATAGAGTCTTCCTGGATATGGATTAAGAGTCTGAATGAAGTCAATAATTTTAATAATTTCTTCAGAAGATAAATTGAGTTTTTTTGTAAGTTCCTTAATATCATTCTTTTTTACAAGCGGGAGATAGTTCTCAATTATTTGGACAGTACCCTCGGGGGTTTCAAAAGAGAGATCTGCCTGAACCAGAAGTGACTCTTTATAATCTTTTACACATATACCAAGAGGGTCAAATGAGTGAATTATATCCAATATTTCAGGTAGAATTTTCTGTTGTTCTATATTCAACAGTAAATTGGGGTCTTCCTGAAAAAAACCATTACTATTCAGATTGTGTATAATTAGTTCCCCTGTTTCAAATTGATCTTCACTGAGATTTTGTACCGCAAGCTGGGCCATCAGATGTTCCTGAAGAGATTCTGGTCTGGATAAGGCGCCTTCTAAAAAATTTTGTTTTCTATCGGATGCTTCCTTCCCCTCATGTCTTATAAATCCAGGATCTGAGCTGTTTTCAAAGTAAATATCTTTATCTTCACTTTTTTCTTTAGAATACTCATCTATAGATATTAGTGATTTATCTTCTAATAATTCAAGAGCCGGGTTTTTTTCCAGTTCTTCATGAATTCTAAAAGTTAGTTCCTGAAGAGGTAGAGCCATCAACTGGATTGATTGAAACATTTGGGGAGACATTTTTAAACGCTGTTCCTGCACGAGGACAGGCTTTTGATATTGTTGCATTAAAAATTACTCTTCATTAAATATATCCCTACATCCTAAAATCTTTGCCCAGGTAGATTTCTCTTGCCAGTGGATTTGCTAATAATTCTTCCTGGGATCCTTCTGCAAGAATTTCACCAAGATTAATAATATAGGATCTGCTGGTAATTTCAAGGGTATCTCTAACATTATGATCAGTAATCAGGACTCCTATCCCTTTTTTTGATAGTCTGATAATTATATCTTTAATTTCATTAACTGCTATTGGGTCTATTCCGGCAAAGGGCTCATCAAGGAGTAGGAAATTTGGTTCAATTGCAAGAGACCTGGCAATTTCTGTTCTTCTCCTTTCCCCTCCCGAAAGTGTGAATGCTTTTTGCTTTCTAATATGCTCAATTCCAAATTCATCAAGAAGTTTATCGAGGGCCATTTTTTTTTCTTTTATGGAAATATTATTTCGTGTTTCAAGAATGGCCCAGATATTATCTTCAACTGTTAATTTTCTAAATATGGATGCTTCCTGAGGCAGATAGGATATTCCTTCTTTAGCGCGGATAAACATGGGTTGGTGGGTTATTTCAAGGCTATTTAGAAAAATTTGGCCTCCATTTACTTTGATGAAACCAACTATCATATAGAAAATTGTAGTTTTCCCTGCACCATTGGGGCCGAGTAAACCGACAACTTCACCTGCTTGCATTTTAAAAGAAACATTTTTTACTGCATATTTTTTTTTGAATTGTTTTGATAGGGATACAACACTGAGTATATTATTCATTTAATTCTTCCTCAGTTTCTGTTGATCTGATAGTTCCTGATACTTCTCCGGTCAGAGTTATATCATCAGTCTCAAGATTAATAGTAATTCTTGTAGCCTTGTATTCATCATCTTTCCAAAATACAATAGGCATACCTGATAGTTCAAGAATTTCGCTATCTCTATAAAATTTAGCATATTCTGACCGGCAAATCATAGAATCGTTTTCACTGGCTTTAAGAATTCTAACTCCAATTTGAATAATTGTAATATTATCCTTCCCTCTATTCTCAAAATAGCTTCCTTTTATAACAATTTCATTTTTTTGATCAATCATTTCTGCATAACCGGAAATAGTCATTATTTCCTTATTTCTATCAAAAAATAAATTTTCTGTGGTAATTAGAATACCCTGTTTTTTATCAACTACCAATACATTTCCTGTACATCGGGCAAAACGAAAATCATCTCCAAAAAGTTCAATCGAATCAGCAGAAATGTTTGTTTCTTCTGAGCTTATATTCGCATTTCCTATTAAATTTGTAAGTTCATTTCCTTTTGCAAGAGAAATAGATGTTCTGTCACTTGAAAAAAAGAAGTCTTTGTTTTCTGGGAAAGTGGAACTTATAAAAACTGTAAATAAAATTAGAATACTAATCTTCTTCATAATGGTATTTGCCCTGTACAGTATTATCAAAAGTGAATTTTTTCAACTTTATATCACCTGTAAATCCAGATCCTGATATCTGAGTACCGGAATCTTTATTTAGTTTTACATGTCCTTCATCAGAGCCTGTAAGAGTTTTTTCTGAATCATTCCAATAAAGATAATCAGCAGTAATTTCTGCTTCATTCTCCGCAGAATAAATGATAAGTGATCCAGTTAATTCTGCATCATCAGAATCTGTATGGATAAGTCCTTTAGCGGCGGTTCCTTCAGTTATAATTTCATTTTTTGAATTATATTCACGGAAAACAACTTTAGTCAGAAGCGTTTCATTTTTTTGGCTATAATTTTCTGCTTTTTTTGAGTATAGTCGAAAAGATATATTTCCATTATCAACATTTGTATAAGAGAAGTTTTCTATAACATTATCTGGAATATTATTACCAAGTTCTTCAACTATTTCCATATTTTCATAGTCCATACTACAGGACAAAATAAAACTTATAAATAATAATGGGAAAAACAGTTTAATTTCTTGCATAGGTAATACTTGCTTTTATAAAATCAATAAAAAGAGGATGAGGATTAACTGGTGTTGATATAAATTCAGGGTGAAACTGAACACCTATACTCCAGGGATGATTACTCCACTCTACAGATTCTACCAGATTATTATCCAGAGTGTATCCTCCTATAATTAAACCTGATTTTCTTAGTTCTTCTATATAATCAGAAGATACCTCATATCTATGTCTATGGCGTTCCCAAATTTCTGTTTTACCATAAGCTTGATGTATTCGGGTTCCTGAAACTAAAATTGATTTACTTTTTCCCAGGCGCATTGTTCCACCCATAGTTCGTAATCCCCTTTGTTCTTCAAGAAGGCTAATTACAGGATATTTAGTTTCGGGGGCAAATTCTGTGCTATTAGCTGATTTTAACTCTAAAACATTTCGTGCATATTCTATAACCATTATCTGCATGCCCAAACATATTCCAAGACAGGGAATATTATTCAGTCTTGCATATTCTGCAGCTTTTTCCATTCCGTTCATTCCCCGTTGACCAAACCCTCCAGGAATCAGAATCCCATCAATTTCTTTGAATATAGAATTTATATCTTCTGTTTTTTCAAGTTCTTCTGCATCAATCTTTATTAGATTTATTTTGGTTTTATTTGCAATTCCACCATGATAGACAGATTCATAAATTGATTTATATGAATCATTAAGATTTATATATTTTCCCACAATACCTATAGTTGTAATTTTCTCTGCAGTTTTAAGAACTTCAACAATATCTGACCATTCTGTGAGATCACATTTAGATCCCGAGAGTTTAAATTTATCAAGAATTAAATTATCTAAATTTTGAGCATGAAAAATTAGAGGGATTTCATAAACAGAAGTTTTTACATCATAAGCTGAAATGATTGAATTCTCTTCTACATTGGTAAAAAGAGATATTTTACTTATCATTTCTTTTTCCAGAAATTCCGGTGATCTACAAACAAGGATATCAGGCTGTATTCCTATTTCTCTTAATTTATTAACAGAATGTTGGGTTGGTTTTGTTTTTAGTTCTCCTCCTGCAACTTCAGGAATTAATGTAAGATGTACAAAAAGGACATTTTCTCTTCCAAGATCATGAATAAATTGTCGTGCAGCTTCAAGAAAAGGAATGGATTCTATGTCACCAACTGTGCCTCCTACTTCAATAATTGTAACATTAACATCTTCTCCATCACTTGCAAGAAAGATTCTTTTTTTTATTTCATCAGTAATATGGGGAATAACCTGCACTGTCCGGCCCAGGTATTGGCCTTCTCTCTCTTTTTTTATAACTTCCTGATATATTTGACCAGTAGTAATGGAGTTAAGCCTGCTTAATGGTGCTTTTGTAAATCTGGCATAATTACCAAGGTCAAGGTCAGCTTCAGTTCCATCATCAGTTACATAGACTTCACCATGTTGATATGGACTCATTGTTCCTGCATCTACATTCAGGTAGGGGTCAATTTTGATCATTCTAATACCTAACCCACGATTTTCAAGAAGGTTGCCAATTGATGTAGCTGTTACACCCTTACCCAGGCTTGAACAAACACCACCAGTAACAAATATGTATTTTTTCATAATTACGGATTATAGATCAGGGAACGGAAATAGGCAATTGCTGTAAATTAACTGCATGCTATATCTCTACAGTTTACATGATTTGAGAGTCAATATTTTCATGATTAAAGTAGAGTATTTCAGATTGATAATCTCCAGCACTTTTAAGTAGTTCTGGATCAGTATATGCCGCAGCAGCTACTTTTTCCGAAGCATATATAGGAGCTTTTAATCTTAAAGCAAGAGCTATCCCATCACTTGGTCTAATTTCAATTGAAAATGTTTTAAACCCTTTTTTATAGACAATTTTAGCTATGTGACTGTCAGTAATAAAATCATAAATATAGATATATTTTAGTTTATAATGGTGTTTTAAAAAGAACTCGGAAAGAAGGTCATGAGTAAGAGGCCTAGGGGGTTTTACCTTTTCAATCTCAATTATTATTGCACTTGCTTCAAATGGACCAATCCAGAGAGGTATAATTTTGCTTGTTTTCAAACTTTGCAGGATAATAATAGGCATTTGGCTTTCATCATCCAATGCAATACCTTTAATTATAAATTGATACATATTTTCTTTCATTATAAATATCAATATAACACGGACTATAAATTTTTCATGTTTTTTTTATTACTTCCATAAAAAGTGCTTAAAAAAAGTCTATTGACAGGAGGCTCTCAAAGAAATACAATTTTATTATAGGAAGTAATTTAATGCCAATTGAAAACTTTTTGACTGAGTTGCAGTTTCGTAAATTCCGTGATCACATTTATAATGCCAGTGGCATCCATTTTTCCCCTTCTAACAGAACAATTCTTGAGAGTAGATTAAAGGAACGTCTTCGTAAGTCTGGAATTTCTGATATTGATGAATACTATAAACAGATTACATCAAATGAAGGAGAAATGAAGACCCTCCTTGATACTGTTACAACAAATCTAACCAGATTCTTTAGAAATACTGCTCATTTTAAGGCATTTGAACATTATGTTATACCTGAACTTCTTAAGTATAAAAAATCAAGAGGGCAAGATACTATTAAACTTTGGAGTGCCGGTTGTTCCACAGGTGAAGAACCTTATTCCCTTGCTATGGTTTTAAAGGACATACTTCCTCCAGGTTTTAAGTTTGATATAACAGCTTCCGATTTAAGTTTAAAATGTTTAATGACAGCAAAAGAAGGGTTCTACTCTGATCAGAAAGTAAATGGTGTATCAGAGAAATATCTTCAAAAATATTTTGATAAGAAACCCAATGGGTATCTTGTAAAAGAAGAAATTCGAAACAGTGTGAAATTTGATTACCATAATCTGAAAGCTGATAGTGGACAAAGGGATTTGGATATTGTTTTTTGTAGAAATGTTATAATATATTTTGATGAAGCTGCACAAAATAATGTAATAAATAAATTTTATGAGGCAATGAATAACCATGCTTACCTATTTATAGGACATTCTGAATCGCTCTTTGGGATGGATACAAAATTTGAGTTTCTTAAAACTGATTTTGCAACTATGTATAGAAAATTTTCTAGTTAGGATAAATCTGTGAAAGATATTTCTGTAATGATATGTGATGATTCTGCTTTGATGCGAAATCTAATAGGCCGGATCATTGATGAGGCAGATGGTCTTGTTTTGGCTGGAAAAGCAATGAATGGTAAATTCCTTCTTGATAAGATACCAAGATTAAATCCTGATATTATTCTTTTAGATCTGGAAATGCCGGAGATGAATGGTATAGAGTTTCTTAAAGAACGTAAGAGATTAAATATAGGTATCCCTGTTGTTATTTTATCCTCTATTGCAGTTAGGGGAGCAAGGGTAACAATGGATGCTCTTTCTCTTGGTGCCTCAGATTTTATTTTGAAACCTTCCGGATCAATTTCTGAAGATATTCATGTTGTAAGAGATAGAATTGTTGCAACCCTTCAGGCATATGGAAAAAAATCAGGAAAGGGCTCTGTTCCTCATCAGGCTAATGTAAATACTAAACAATTTGAATCTTCATTACCTGAAAAATTAAAACTGGATAAAAATCCTCCCGTTTCTTCTTCTATTCCAAGAGAAAAGGGTGGAAACATTGATATTGTAGCTATAGGAATATCTACTGGTGGTCCCAATGCTTTAAGGCTTGTTCTTGCAGATATTGATCCTGATTTTCCTGTTCCTATAGTCATTGTCCAACATATGCCTGCAGGATTTACCACTGAGTTCGCTAAGAGCCTTGACCGTATTTGTCCTCTAGATGTTAAAGAAGTAACAGATGGAGATGTTCTGGCAAAGGGAAGAATCTTTATTGCCCCTGGTAATTTTCACATTGAGGTGGTGAAAAAAAAGCTTGCAACAGTTATACACACATCTTCTGCAGATCTTGTAAATGGACATAGACCTTCTGCAGATGTTTTGTTCTCTTCTGTAGCAGAATCATACGGAGGAAACAGTCTTGCCGTCATAATGACTGGAATGGGAAGGGATGGAGCCTCTGAAATAGGAACTATATATGCAAAGGGTGGAATAACTGTAGGACAGGATGAAGAATCCTCAATAGTTTATGGAATGCCGAAGGTTGCAGCAGAAAGAGGATTCATAGAGTACGTAGTATCAATAAATGATATGGCTGCAACACTTAATAAGCTTGTAAATGAGAAAAGATAGCTGAAGAATTACTGACCGTTGCTGATTCGTTTTGTTATCTGTGGTGTGTTTTTTCTTTTACTTATTTTGTTATAGTAAAATGTAATATAAAATCCTACAGCTAGTCCTGCAATACCTGAAAGAATTCCCAGACCTTCACTGCCACTGAAAATCCATGATCCTGCAAGAAAGAAAAGTATAAAAGAGAGCAATGGAAAAATTAGAACCATAAAACCTGCAAAAATAGTTTGTCCTGGGGGTAGAAATATCTCTACAGTATCTCCGGATTTAAGATCAAAATTATTTTCGTTTAAAGCGCTGAAAATTTTTCCATTAGTTGAACAAAATGAATTTCCACTACAGCTTTTGCATCCTCCACTTAAAGATGAACAGGAAAGAATAATTTCTTCTCCATTAATGCCGGTTATTTTACCTTGCTCAACCATTTGGAATCTCTGCTATTGGAACTTCTGTAATTGGATATCTGATTTCTTTAATACTTTCTGTTTTATTGTCATCATTAATCCCGACAATGGCACCCTGAATTTCTAAATCATTCCACCATTCCTTAGATCGTTCAGGAATTTGAGATAAAAATTGCTCAATTTCAATATCAGGAGCAAGGCCTCCAACTCCTGTAGAGCTTCCGGTTCTACCAGTATCACAGATTATCCCTGTACCCTTTGGAAACACAGCAGCATCTGCAGAAAGAGCTTTTGAATGGCTTCCAAGTACAGCATTTAAAGTTCCATCAACATGAAAAAACATAGAATATTTTTCTGCAGTTGTAGAAGCATGAAAATCTAAAATTATAATATCAGCTTCATCTTTAACCCTGTTTAGAATGTCTGGAATAAAAGTAAATGGATTACTAAGATGTATTCTATGAAAGCCGGATTGTCCCAATAAAGAAATTACCCCAATATTTTTATTGCCTGCTTTATAGACCCTCCATCCACGACCAGGAGTTCCAGGAGGATAATTTGCAGGCCTTAAAATATAGGAACTATTTCCAATATGGCTAACCATATCTTTTTTAAAAAAAACTTTCTCTCCAGTTGTTATAACATCAATCCCAAGTTTATGAAGCTGAATGGAGTGATTTTTTCCAATACCAAAACCACCGGTTGTTCCTTCACCATTGGCCACAACGAAATCAATATCATATTCTTCTTTTAGCTTTTTAAGACCATTTTTTATACAAAAAATACCAGGTTTTCCTACTATTTCACCCAGAACTAGAATTTTAAAACTCATAAACCCTTCTTAGAGAAAAAATATTGTGTAAAGTTTGCAAATAGTAGCAGATTAACCATGTTTAGTCGACTTGCTCAGGATAAAATGACACAGAATTTCAATCATATTAACCTGCTGTATCATTATGACTCTTTTAATATATTGATTACTACTAAAAATCTGGATAAAAATTATTTGTGGTTTGATAAGTCTATATGTAATAAGTATATAATTTAAAAATTATATTATATACTTAAATTGGCATAGTATTTGCTGTATAAGAATATAGGAGTTGCCGAAAGGAACTCATTAAAAGTCGCCTTATATAAGGGACTTAACAACACGCAATGCCTGGTCGGGATTCTGTCCCCTGGTCATAGACTTCGTCTATTGCTCGGGTATGCAGCCTTCCCTGCTCGGCCATGCCACTAGAGAGGTGTTTTATGAGAGACAAGATGGTTATGGATCTTGGTCAGATTATGGACGAGATTTTCGAGGCTACAAAGGGTTTCGGAGATGCATTTAAAGAGGGTATGCATCATGAAGGAAATGAACATGTTGACTACTACCCTAACTATTCCTACCCACCTGTAAATATTTTTGTTACAGGAGAAAAAAGCCTGATTTTTGAGTTTGCACTTGCAGGATTTAATGAAAGTGATCTACATGTGGAATTTAAGGGAGATTACCTGGTATTCTCTGCAAAATCTCCGGATTTTGATCATGGAAATGGAGTAAAATATTTTAAAAGGCGACTTAAGTTTAAAGAAGTGGCTGAACAGAAGTTTTTTGTTCCTGAAAATAAATTTGATCAAAAAAAGGTGAAAGCTGTCTTTAAAAATGGTATACTAAAAGTAGTCATTCCCCCAAGGGAAATTATAGAGACAAAAGAAGGCATAAAAGTAGAAATAGTTAAGGAGGATGAATAATGTTTTTTTGGATAATAGTAGGAATAGCAATTGGGTATTTTTTCAAACCACAACTTGATGGTCTGGTTGGTAAAGCAATAAAAACAGTTAAAGATAACAGAAAAAATAAATTTAGTGATGACGATTATTAGATTTTGCATCTATATTCTAATACGAAACCCCGACATTAAGTGCCGGGGTTTTTTATATTCAGGTTCCCTAATGGGAATTAACTAATGAAAGTTGGAGAAAAAAATAATGCTAAATACAATGAAATTAAAACATTTTAATAAAGCTGCAGAAGAAGATGGAACAGAAGAAATACTTAAGCAGCTTGATATTAAAGATGGTTTTCAAATTGCAGATATAGGTTCAGGTGGTGGATACTACACTCTTAAGTTTGCAGATATAGTAGGTGATACAGGGATTGTGTATGCAGTGGATGTTGATCAGCAAAATTTGAATTATATCTCAAAAGAAGTTGAAAAGAGAAATTTAAAAAATAGAATAAAACTAATTCTTGCAGAAGCAAATAAAAGTAATTTGCCAGGAGGAGAGATGGATCTAATTTTTCTTAGGAACTCTTTTCATCATCTTGGTAATCGAACAGAATACATTAAAAATCTAGCATTATGCCTGAATGGAAATGGTAAGATAGTAATTATTGACCATAAGAAAGGCCACAGATCTGGTCCTTCCATGAATCATGGAACCGGTGAAGGGGAGATTGAAGGTGTTATGGAAGAACTAGGTTTGATGCAATACCGCTCTTTTGACTTTCTGGAAGGTCAGTGGTTTTTTATATATAAGAAAAGCTAAACTGAATCCATAAATGAGACCTGTACAAATTCTGTCTTGACAATGGAAGTTCAGTTCTTTAGTATACTTTTGTGTTGCCCGGATGGTGAAATTGGTAGACACGCTAGTTTCAGGGACTAGTGTTCGCAAGGACGTGAGAGTTCGAGTCTCTCTTCGGGCAGGATTATACCCTTATTGAGATCGTTCCTCGAAGCACTGCTTCTGCGGTACGACTCATTGGCAAGAGATTATCTTTTAGGAGATAATCTCTTTTTTTATGCAGTACGGGAACTGACCCCTTTATCGACCCCTTTATTTTTGTGATTGGTGTAGGGGGATTTGTATATAAATTGTACTATATCTGGTGAAATTGAATGTGGAAATGTTTCTATATTACAGCTCAAAATTACTCAAATACGAAAATATTACACTAAGAGTATAATAGCATGATTTTGTAATACTGGAATAATAACGAATTTAGTTTTTGTATATATCATCTTCTAGAGCCTGCTTAGAAGGGGTTTCAGAAAAAGCATATTCTTTTAGAAATGATTTTAAAAGAAAATTGGCAATATTTTTTTGCCAGGTACCACCTGCTTTACTTATTATATTATCATTTACATCATGAATAGAGAATTCAAAATGCCAATAGTTACATTTTGTGGGCTTATGTACAATTGATGTTGTTCCATGGAATTCTTGAATATTATTTTTATTTGGCATAGTCTTCTTATATGGAATTGTTTGCCTGTGTAAGTCTTTAATAAAGAAAAAAATAGGAAAAACATCATCAATTAATTCGTATTCTATCTTGGTTGCATCCAACACAGAGTCTCCTGGACTCCAATAATCGTGGAATGATTTATCAAGGGGATTGAAATTTAAGTGATTACAGACATAGACTGCATATAGATTTGTTGAGAGCCCAAAAACTTCTCTTTCTTTATTGCAGATTGCATCAATTCTAATAATCTTATAATTGGATTGAGGAATCAATTCTTCTGGATAATTCATTCGCAATAATAGTTAATCTCATTAACAACTTTATATATTTTCCCATGACCATTTTTCATGCTTTTCTTATCCTTGAATATATTAAAGAAAGCATATTCTGAATTATTTTCCAATAAACTTCAATATGAGATTTCCACTCATTTTCAAAGAGAATATTAAAGAAGAATGAAGGCTCAGAAGTGAATTCAAGTGAAATCTCTTTATAATTTATATTTTCAATATATTGAACAATATTTTTAAAAGATGTTTTGATTCTCTCTTCTTTTATACTTTGAAAATATGAATAATTTGACCCAATTTCTTTATCAAATTGTTCAAATAGATTTTCAACCTTATATTTTCTATTAACAATAGTACTCGATTCTTGTCTTGCCTCTGTACATTCTTGGATTTCACCACCTTCACTGAAAGATTGGAAATAATTTATAAAAGTTTTTTTCATTTCTTCAGTTCTCATAACTATCTGGTTCCCCCATAAAGTAAAAGATGGTTCATCTGTTTTGGTATATGCATTAATGGATTGAAATGGGATTTGAGTACCTTGATCATAAAAAGGCTCTGTTATCAGCATTGCCATCATGGTTCTCCATATTCAGGTTTAAACTTTTTTAAAAAGTCATCTTCAAGAAGATTAAAAAATAATTTCTTTTCTTCAAGATGTAAATTATTAACAACAGTCTCTAAATTATCTATATTTGTACCTAAGGAAAACGAGTCAATATCAACAAGTAATCCTTCTTCTGCCTGATTTGTTTTTGTTTTATCTTGGATTTTTAGATTTAGTTTTATATTATCGACTATCATTGTCGTATTATATGCCGTATGTTCAACTTTATATGAGTCTTTTTCTGAAAAATTAATTTCTAGTTTAAAACTATCAAAGATATTTGTTTCATTTTTAAAAAAATTTATATA
>JAQIBN010000016.1 GCA_027859095.1 Spirochaetia bacterium
ATCCTCTTTGTAAAGCTTGTTACAATAAGCCCTGGCAGCACCCTTTTGGGTCTGTCCTGTCGATCTTGCAGTAGTTCGCCGGTTATTATTATCATAAGTTTGATAATACCAAACAACCAACCCCGATTTCATTTTTCTAGGATAAACAGTAAAAGGTTCCCTATATCTCATTAACAACCCCTCGGATATGCCTACAAATGTGCAACACACCCTTTTTTGTTAGATATAGAGAAAAGAAACTATACTTTTAATTCATTACCACATAAAGAATAATACCAACAGCCTAGTCAGTCAACAAAAAAAATCTTATTCTATTAGATAAGAGCTGCTTTTAAAATACTAAATGTGGTAATGCGCAAAAAGCTTTATTGTTCTTAATTATATTCTATTGTAAAATACTCATATTATTTGAGGTGAAAAATGACAGATATAATAAATCCTGAAAACAGACCCATTAAACAACAGAGAGAAGAAGCTATTAAAAAACTTGAGTTGAATTTTGCTCATGGTTATCTTGAAGTGGAGGAGTTTGAATCCCGCCTGGATCTTGCATTAAATACAACCCTTCCACAGGACCTTACCAGAATTACTTCTGATCTGTCCCTTATCCCCGCTGTTTCAGAAAATTCCACTGATATAAACATAAATAGAGGTAAAGTTCGTTCTGAGGAGCTGTTTATAGGGATCCTTAGTGGAATAGATAGAAAGGGTGTATGGAAACCTGCAAGAAAAAATAAGGTATTTGCTTTGATGGGTGGCGTAGATCTGGATTTTTCAGAGGCTGTTTTTCCTCCCGGGGTTACAGAAGTTGAGTTTCTTTGCCTTATGGCAGGTCTTGATATAATAGTGCCGGAAGGTATCAATGTAGAGGTAAAGGGTTTTCCTATTATGGGTGGAATTGATAAAAAAGTTTCTGATGAACACTATCCCGGCAGGCCTACACTTCGAATCCAGGGCATAACTGTTATGGGCGGAATTGATATTAAGTATCCAAAACGTAAAAAGCGCCGTTGGGGCAAATAGGCTATTCAATATTCTTTTTTATTTATGAATTTGGAAGGGGGTGACCCCCCTAGCTACAAACCCGCTAATCAGAACTGCTTAATCCGGCTCCGTCCCTCCGCCGGGCAGTCCTGGCGGTTTTTCCACTACCCCTCTCTGCTCAATTTAAACTAACTACCATCCCGTCATTGGCACAGACCTCAGGTACCTCATCTTTATGGGCCAGCATATTTTCATGCATGTGTGTCAAAATTATTTTCCCGGCTCTTAAATGTTGAATATCAGGATAGTTAAGATGCCATTTAACAGCTTTATCGAAGTAGTAACATTCGGCTATTAGCAGATCCACTTTATCAGTGAAATTTATAAGATCTTCAGTAAGTTCACCATCTCCGGTATAGGCTATTGTTTTTTTGTCTGTTTCTATTTTCAAGGCCAATGGTTTTGTTGTAACAGTATGTCTTGCATCTATGGCCGTTATTTTATATATATCAATCCAAACCGATTCTTTTGAGTTTAGTTCTAAATATTTCACAGCAAACTTCGGTTGCATAATATTACTGCCGGAGTCCAATAAGAGCGGTTAAACCAAAATCAAAAGTAAATTTCTGTTCTGCATCTGTTAGCAATATACAGGGCTGAAGTCTTCCTCCACTTCCAAAGGCATCACCGGATCCAATAAATCTTACTTCCATTTTTTACTCCTAGGGATTTTGATAACTAATTTTTTTTATCCAAATCTACAATATAATTCTTTATTTTTTCACTCATTTTTGGATCAGTCCATTCACCCTTTGCTTTTGTAAAGCTCATAGTTACCAGATGCTCTGGAAATAATTCTTCATATTTTCTAAATGCTTCTTTGGGATCTGTTCCTAAATTGCTTAAAGCAAGACCAAGTTTTTTACCCTTTAACTGTTCCTGATACAGTTTTGTAAAACCCCTTATTGCCGGTACAGGACTTGCAGCCCAGAACGGAGCAACTACGATAATCCGGTCAAATTTATCAGGATCATTGCTCACAGGTTCTATTTTAGCAATTTCTTTTTGAATAGCGGATCCTCCATTTAAGAATCTCAGAAAGCCACGGGATAAGCGCTTTTTCTTTTCAATTATTCGTTCGCAGTCACAATCCAATTGAACTGCCATTTCCACCGCATTTTTCTCGCACTGTCCTGTCAAAGTATAATAATAGATTATTGTTTTCAATTTATCTCCTCCAAATAAGAAACTTACTATATAAAAAAATTGCTTGTAGAATAACTTCCTAACATTAGAAATATAACAAATTACAACTTAAAAGTTAACATAAGCTTACTATAATGCTCATTATTTTTGTTGACCAGTGGAAATTTTGTCACTATTTTCTATCTATGAAAGCAATAATGAGAATAGAAAATCTTAAAAAGAATTATGGCAATATAGAGGCTGTTAAAGACATAAGTTTTTCCATACCTGAAGGGACATGTTTCGGTTTGCTAGGTCCTAACGGAGCAGGAAAGACAACAACCATAGAGATAATGGAAGGGATACTATCTCCTTCCGGGGGGAAAGTATATTTCAGGGAAAAAGAAATTGATAATCATTTCAAACAGAAGGTGGGAATCCAATTTCAGAGTACAGCATTGCCTGAGTTTATAACCGTAAGGGAAACTCTCGAACTTTTCAGGTCCTTTTATCCCAGGCCGAGAAGTCTCAAAGAGATTGTAGAGATCTGCTCTCTTTCTGATATTATCGACCGGGATAACCGGAAACTCTCCGGAGGTCAGAGGCAGAGAATGCTCCTCGGTCTTGCAATAATTCCCCATCCGGAAATGGTATTCCTTGATGAGCCAACTACTGGTCTTGATCCCCAGGCAAGAAGGAATTTCTGGAACTTAATCGAGCGGATTAAAGCAGAAAATACGACTGTCCTTTTAACTACCCACTACATGGAAGAAGCTGAAATTTTATGTGATCAGATAGCAATTATAGATCATGGTCAGCTCCTTGAGATTGATACACCCCAAAACCTTCTTACCAGCCATTTTAATGGGGCTCTTGTAAGGGTTCCTCACAGTGGGCGTGATGATTTAAAATTGGATAACAGCATTCTTCAGGGAGATTTTTTCGAAATAACTACGAAAAATCTGGATATTACCATGAAGGAACTTCTGGCATTAAAACTTAATCTAGAGGGTTTAACTATTAAGAAACCCAATTTGGATGACCTCTTTCTTAAACTCACTGGAGAATCATTGCGTACATGAAAGGAAAAATATAATGAGAAAGTTTACAGCAATAGTATATGCCAGAACTATGGAATTCCTTCGTGACAAGGGGACATTCTACTGGAATCTCCTTTTCCCAATAGTACTGGTGGTAGGATTTTCCTTCGCATTCAGTGGAAATAATGACTCCATATTTAAAATCGGAAAAATCGGGGAAATCCCAAGAGCAGAGAATTCGTTTCTTGAATTTTCATCCATTGAAATAATTAATTACGAAGCAGGTAAGGAAGAAGTTATAGAAAAAATAAGACGTCATCAAATTGATATGCTTATAGATTTTAATGAACAAGCATACTATTTGAATAATGAAGCAAGTGCATCAGAACTCCTAAGAATCCTGGGGCGGGAAGAACTTGTAAACTTTACCGAACGAGAAGTTGCTGGAGATCCTATTCGATATGTAGACTGGCTTGTACCGGGGGTTATAGGTATGAACATGCTGTTCAGCTGCATGTTTGGAGTAGGATTTGTAATTGTCCGTTATAGGAAGAATGGAGTACTAAAAAGAATGAAGGCGACACCTATAACTCCCTTTGTTTTTATTAGCGGTCAAATGGTAAGTAGATTTATAATTGTTTTAATAACTTCAATTGTGGTTTTTACTGGTACAAATCTGTTTTTACATTTTATAGTAAATGGATCGTATCTTCTTCTTGTCCTAATAACAGTTTTGGCAATTCTATGTATGATCTCCTTCGGTTTAATTTTTGCAGCCCGGCTTAAAAGTGAAGAACTGGCCAGTGGTTTAATGAATCTTATAACATTTCCTATGATCATTTTTTCCGGTGTGTTCTTTTCCCTGGAAGGAACCCCTAAACTGATGCAGACTGCTTCCAGATTTTTTCCTTTAACTCATTTTATTGAAGCATCTCGGGCAGTTATGATTGATGGAGCAGGGTTAGTACAAATTATGCCTAACCTTCTGGTATTAGGCGGTATGACAGTGGTCTTTCTACTAACAGCTTCTTTCTTTTTCCGCTGGGAGTAGTAGAAATTCCGGGGAAGATAAATTAATATCCAGAACTAATAATTTGTTATGTTCTTAATAATTTGACTTTATTACAAAAGAGTATTACAATATGTATTACGAGGTGATAAAAATGACTACCGTAAGATTAAATGACGACATAGATATTAAACTTTCTCTGCTTAAAGATATTGAAAAAACTACAAAGACTGAAATTATCAAAAAAGCCATTGTTGAGTATTATTTGCAGCATGTACAGAATAAAACACCATATGAAACAGGAGAAGCATTATTTGGAAGGTTTGGAAGTGATTCCGATCTATCTCAATCCTATAAAGCTAAACTGAAGGATAAATTAAATGCGAAACACACTCATTGATGCAGGACCAATAATAGCTTTATTTAATAAAGATGATAAATACCATAAGAAAATCAAAAACTTTCTTAAAAATTATAATGGTAAATTAACGACTACCTGGCCTGTAGTGACAGAAGTCTCCCATATGCTGGATTTTAATGTTCAGACTCAGATAGATTTTTTAACCTGGATCCAGCTCGGCGGAGTAAAGAGAGAGGTCATAGAAAATGAAAATATTGGGAGAATCATTGAACTATCGATGAAGTATTCTGATCTTCCAATGGATCTTGCAGATGCATCACTTGTTGTATTATCAGAAAAATTAAAAATTAAAGAAATAATAACAATTGATTCAGACTACTATATTTATAGAACAATAAAAAAAGAAATGATTGAAAACATATTTAATTACAAATGACCATAACAAAAAAAGAAGCTCGAAAAATAATATTATTACATCAAAACCTCTTACCTGGCCGTAAATTAAAAGGGAAACAAGATATCTTTAATTTTATACAAAAGGTGGGATGCATACAATTTGATCCTTTAGATGTAATCGCAATGAATCCACACTTAGTATTACAATCTAGAATTGGTAAATATAGCCCAAATATGCTTAATGAACTGCTGTACAAGGATAGGCTTCTTCTCGATGGTTGGGATAAAAATATGTCAATCTATCCGATCGATGAATGGAAATATGAATTTAATTAATATGTTAAGTAATAGATCAGTAGTTTATAACTTATGGTTTGAAAATAAAGTGAATAAAGAGAAACTGGAAAAAGTATTTAAAGATGCTATAATCCAATTTAAATCCTTTTTAAACTGTATCTTGATTGATTATTCAGAAGAAACTACTACATATGAAAATATTAATTGGCTAAGAAATATATTAAATTAAATATTGAAATTTCAATATTTGCCAGTATGGCAGGATTATCCACTGTTTATTAGACGGAAGAAATTATTTTGGAGGTTTGATAGTTATTGCCGGGAATAATCTATTCCTTCCGGAGGATGAATAGTCAAACTTATTCATTTTTAATAAAAGTAGCTGTCGCCGGTGCATATCCAAAATTGTTGGTTACATCAATATTTAAAAATTTTAATGCAGCATAAATCACTGCATAATGATGAACAGCATGGCTCGAAACGAAGAGCAGTTCTCTACCAAAATTAGAATCAATTTCAGCTATTCCTTTAGAAGATATTAGAGCTTCAGTTCTAATTATAATTTTCTTTTGTAGAAGATCGTCATTAAGGGTATTTGCCCAGTTTAATAATTCCCTGTACTCTTCCACTGCAATATTAATATTTGTTTCTACAGGATGCCCTCTTCGCCGTTTATCATAATCAATTACACCATTTTTTATTCCATCCCTAGCAGCAAAAAACAGGTCTAAAATGTGTCTGAAATGAGAACCAATAGGGAACTCAACCACGGGCGCAGCGGATGCTTTGTATTCATCAGCAGTTAATTTACCCAGCATCTCCAGAGCCTGGTCAATAACTTCTATAAATCCCAAAACTATTGTATTCATAAAAATCTCTCTCCTATTGTAAAAAATCCAATTAGTATATTAACTTATATTACAAAGGTATTCCAGTTAATATAAAATTAGAACAAGTGGGGATCAGTAAAGGGTAATGAGGTTTATTGGGAGGCACTTTTACAATTTTTGAAAAAGATTGAATTAAAATGAAACATATAATAATATTGAAGAAAGTCAGGTGATAAGAAGTTGAGGAATTTATGAGTTTAATTGCATCAGTATATATAGCAACCAGCCTGGATGGCTTTATTGCCAGAGAAGATGGAAGTCTTGACTGGCTTGATTCTGCAAATGCAAGAGTTCCGGATGGTGAAGATTGCGGGTATATTCCGTTTATGGGTTCTGTTGATGTATTAGTAATGGGTAGAAACTCATTTGAAAAGGTTTTAACCCTAGGTCCATGGCCATACATGGATAAATCTGTAATTGTATTGAGCAGCCGCCCACTTGAAATACCTGTGGATCTAAGAAAAACTGTAAAACATTCATCAGAATCACCGAAAGAATTATTTGACCGACTCTCTCAAAAAGGTTTTAGCCGTTTATATATTGATGGCGGGATCACTATCCGGAGATTTTTAGAAGCCGGACTAATTAATGATATTACAATTACGGTAATCCCGATAATTATAGGAAAAGGTCTATCCCTGTTTGGTGGTTTGATCCAGGATATATCCCTGCAACATATTACAACAAAAATCTATGATTTTGGCTTTGTACAATCCACATATGAAATTATTACTAATCCATAAATCTAAGGGTCAATTAGTAAAACTAATAACACCAATTAGTTGATGAATAATATCATTGTTGACAATTCCTATAAACATTAGCATATTTATAATCTAAGGAGAATATATGTTAAATTTTGAATTATTGCCTCCATAATTCTGTCTTACGGTCTTCAAATTATTGTTCAGAGCCTTGGAGCAACAAATTTTATTGAAGGTTTGATAATAGGTGTTGTTGTCTGGGTCGTATTTTCTCTAACTCACAGTCTTAATACCCTATGGGAAGGTCGTAAACTGGTAGTGCTTGTAATTAACAATGGTCTCTATTTGCTTTGCTATGCCGTATTCAGTGGCCTTATAGCTATATGGCAGTAATGTAAGTTATATGAAAAAGATAATGGCATGCATTCTCAAACATTATTTCTAATGTTATCTGATACTCCCATCTGTGAAAACAGAATTGATGGGCCAGGCAATTCCAAATCCAGAGCCTCTTTTAATACCTCTTCCACAGTTTCTACTGTAATAAAGGTTAATTCGTTTAAAACCTCCTCGGGGATATCTTTTAAATCCTTTTCGTTTTCCTTTGGCAGTATAATTTTTTTAACACCCGCCCTGTGAGCAGCCAGAACTTTTTCTTTAATGCCCCCCACAGGAAGGACTGAGCCCCTGAGAGTTATTTCTCCAGTCATGGCAGTCTTTGGATCCACTGGTTTTCCCAAAATAAGAGATGCAAGGGATGTGAATAATCCTACTCCTGCTGACGGCCCGTCCTTTGGGGTAGATCCAGAGGGCACATGAATATGAATGTCGTTTTGTAGAAAATCAAATTGAGTTACGATATGTGTCAACCTGGAACGTATCAGACTTAATGAGATACGTGCTGATTCTTTCATTACATCCCCTAACTGTCCAGTCAGAGTCAGGTCTCCCTTGCCCCCCATAAAGGTACCTTCAATAAAAAGAATATCCCCACCGACAGGAGTCCATGCCAGACCGGTAACGACACCTGGTACACTGTCTTTTTGTATATCATCCAGGTGTGACATCTTTTTCCCAAGGACATCATCAAGTTTTTCCCTGGAAACTACAAAGGGTAGGGCTTCTTTCCCTGATACAATTTTTTCTGAAGCCACCCTGGCAATCTTGGCTAATTGTTTTTTCAATCCCCGTACACCAGCCTCTCTGCTGTATTCCTCTATAATTCCGTTAATTGCCCCGTCCTCTATGCGAAGCTGATCGCCAGTAATTCCATGATCTTCCAGAATTTCAGGAATCAGGTAGTCTTTTCCGATGTTGAATTTTTCTCTTCCAGTATAACTAGATATCTGGATTATCTCGGTTCTGTCCAGAAGAGGTGTAGGAATTGTAGAAAGAGAGTTTGCTGTAGCAATGAAGAAAACTTCAGAAAGATCATATGGAACTTCAAGGTAATGATCCGTAAAACTATTATTCTGCTCCGGATCTAAAACTTCAAGAAGAGCACTGGAGGGATCTCCTGAATAAGATGCGCTTGTTTTATCAATTTCATCCAAAACAAATACTGGGTTTTTTACTCCAGATCGGCGTATAGATTGAATAATTCTACCAGGAAGTGATCCAATATATGTCCTTCTGTGCCCTCTTATTTCGGCTTCATCCCTTATACCTCCCAGACTAATTCTTTCATATTTTCTATCCAGGGCTTCTGCAATACTCTTGCCCAGGCTTGTTTTGCCTGTTCCTGGAGGTCCTACCAGAAGAAGGATTGATCCTTGTTTTTCTTTTTTTAATTTCATAACAGCAAGATGCTGAAGGATGCGCTCTTTAACTTCGGTTAAACCATAGTGTCTAAGATCTAGTACTTTTCTTGCATTATCCATATCTACTGTTCCCGGCTCGACTGTGGCCCAGGGGAGGTCTACAAGAAGATCCAGATAATTTCTTACAGTTGCAGACTCGGGATTGCCGTTTCCTTGACTCTCAAGTTTTTTCAGTTCTCTTAATGCAACCTTTTTCACTTCTTCTGGCATATTAGCTTTTTCTATCTTTGTGCTGTAACCCTCTTCAGCTTCAGATCCTGTTTCATCTGTTTCTTTCAGTTCTTCCTGTATAGATTTGAGTTGTTCCCTAAGCATCATCTGACGGTAATTGGAATTATTTTTATCTGAGAACTTTCTTGCCATTTCCAGTTGCATGCTGATACTTTCTCTCTGCATCAAAAGAAGGTCAATAAATTTCAGAGACCTCTCCCTGAGTGAAAGCAGCTCAAGAAGTTCCTGTTTTTCTTCTGTTGTTACTGGAATGTAGGGTAGAATGCTACCCATGATCTGCTCCAATGATTTCATTTGTAGAAGAGGTTTTATAAACAGTTCTGAACCTCTAAAATTCCGACTCAATTCCTGAATAGTCTTATGAATAAAATTTATCATTTCTGATTTACTTTTTTCGTCCAGATCATCTACAACTAAGAGATGAAGATATTCAGCATAGAAGAAGCCGTTCTTTTTATTTATATTCTGAACTTCAACTCTCTCTAATGAATTTAGAACTGCTATATAACCATCATTAGATGCTTCAAGGGTTTCAAGTTTAACCAGATTACCCACAGTGTAAAAGTTTTTTTCATTTAGACCTGTTCCCGTTTCTTTGGTTGTAACAGCCAGGGTAAAAACTGATCCTGCTTTTTTTAAACCCTCTAGCATTTTACCGGTTGTTTTATCTATTTTAATCTTGGTTTTGAGTTCGGGAAATATTACCATGTCATCCAAAGGAAGGAGAATTAGGGTTTCATTTTCGCTATTATTTTTCATACTGTTACTCCCTATGATTTATATTAAATAAATCATATATAACTAATATAGTAATGAACTGTTATAACGTCTATAGGAAACTTTAATTTCAGAATAAATTTTAAAATAGTTGTGTTTAAAAAGACTGATTTAAAAAAACTAAACCTGTACACTGGAAGAACCATGGCATCTGTTATAAACTAATGATCATCAATAAACATTTATCTATCTGAGGTAGTCTATGAGAGAAACAAAGAAAAAAATAATTTTCCCTCTTTTTCTGGTTTTTTTTCTTGCACTGTCTTTAAATATGACGGGCTGTAAAAAAGAAGGTGAAGTTACTGGTATATCTGATGTTGCCTCAAATAATATTAGCAGTTCCGGAACAAACCTTGAAGCTAACAAAGAAGGGCTTATTCCAGTATTAGCAGATCTTCCTGTTAAATATTTTCCTGAAGGTTCTCTTGAAGATTCAAAACCAGATTCAACCATTATAGAATCAGATGATCCCCTTATTATTACAGATTTTGGCCCTGATGGTGAATTACCTACAGAACTTGATTATCCCTCTGTCTGGGTCCTTTTTTCCCAGCCAATAGTTCCTATTGCAAAGTTAGGCACTACATCTGATGCAAGTGATATTTTAAAAATTGAACCTCCTTTGGATGGAGTCTACAGATGGTATGGAACAAAACTATTAAGTTTTGAGGCTAGTGAAAAAGGTTTACCCCAGCATATCTATAATATTAGTATTAACAAACAGTTAATGTCTATTGGAGGGAAACAACTTTCGGGGAGGAAGAGTTTTAGTTTTCATACTGAATATCTATCAATGGTCTCCGTTATCCCAGGCCGTGGAGACATTTTTTTGAAAGATGAAGTACCTGTATCTGAAGCTTCCAAAATTACTATTTTATTCAATTATCCTGTTAATCTGGAAGTTATAAGTAATTATTTAAGTGTTAGTTCTACTGGAAAAAATTATGAATTTAATATAGGAAGACCCGAAGATAATGCAGGACTAAGAACAAAGGAAGAACTATCAAAATACGCTGTTCTGGAACTTATAGGAACATTAAAGGAAGATTCTAAAGTTTCTATTAGATTGTTAAAGGGTGCCAGATCAGAATCTCACTTTATTGGGACACCTGAAGAGGAGGAGAATACTTTTAAGACATTTGGATCATTCTCTTTTGTTGAATCATCTGCCAGATCATGGGCATTTCCAGGTAGCTTGGAAGGAGAATCTAACCCTCTATTTTTTGAGTTTTCTCATTCTCTAAAAAGTGAAAATTTAGAAAATTTAATAACCAGCTCACCCGAACTGTCAATTAAAGCTTCCAATATTACCGTTTGGAATAATATAATAAAAATTTCGAATTTACCTGTAGAATATAATAAATCTTATTCATTTTTTCTTTCTTCTGAAATTAAGGACATTTATGGTAGAAAGTTAAATAAATCAAAAACTGTAACTGTAGATATTCCAGAGGCTTCCTCTTATTCCTGGTTTCCTAATCTTGGATCTTTAATGCTGGAATCTTCTTTTAAGCCAAAAATAATTTATGAGTTTCAGAATATATTTGATGGAGAGTGGAAGGCTGATTCAATTTCAGATCCCTATAAAAGTTTTAATTCTGAAGAACTTGTTCCTTATAATTTTGCCGGGATAGAAAAAAATGTTCGTCATTTTGAGGTTGAGGATCTTTCTCCCTGGTTAAGCAGTGCAGGTACCGGTTGGGTCGGATTTTCCTGGAATTTTGAGGCATATGATGATACTGGACAAAGACCTTCCTGGGGGAAAAAGAATCTTCAATTACAGGTCACTGATCTGGCTCTTACTACCCGATATGGATACAACAAAGTTGTTACCTTAATTTCCAGTTTATCTACAGGAAAAGTACTTCCAGATGCTACTGTAAGCTTAATGCGTGACAGGGAAATTATTCGTCAGATTAACACCGATGAATCTGGTCTTGCTGTATTTTATCTTGAGGAAGGTGAGTACTCTAAATATTTTTCTGATAGAGAGAATAGGTGGAAAGATCACATTCGTTTTCGGGTTGAGACAGATTCAGATTCAATAGAGTTTGTTCCCAATAATAGTCACAACATCTGGCATATGGGTATTTATAATGTAGAAACACCCCTTGGTATTCAGAAACCTTCAATGGAGACATTGTTATTTACTGACAGAGGTTTGTATCGTCCAGGAGAAACCCTGACTTTCAGAGGTATTGATAGAGATTTAACTTTAGGAGAATATTCCTCTTTTACCGGATCCTATACTCTAAGTTTAAGAGAACCCTCTTATCATGGAAAAATCCTGGCAGAGAATAAAGGTTTTACATCTGAATCAGGTGGATTCTATGGATCTTTTGAACTTCCTGAAAATCTTTCTCCAGGTTATTACAGGCTTATGTATTCCCGATCAGGCGGCATAGAGGAAATATCTTTTCAAGTTGCAAATTTCGAAAGACTTTCTTTTTCTGTAAATCTCGAAAAACCGGATATGGTTAATTTTCAGGAAAGAGAACTAAATTTTAATATTTCTTCATCCTATCTATCCGGTGGTACTTTGGCTAATGCATCTTATAGCTATGCCTGGACAAAGGCTCCTGTTTTTTTCAGGCCTGGAGGTTCAATATGGGATGGCTGGGTTTTTGGACCTGGCACATGGGATCAGAGATATCTCCTCTCTACAGGAGAGGGTTCTTTGGACCCAAACGGTCAGGGGATTGTAAAACAAAAACCTTCAACAGCTGGAATAAAAGGACTGACATATAACTATTCTGTAGAAGTAAGAGTTCAGGATCAAAGTAACCAGGAGATAGCAAAACGTCTTTCAGCAATTGTTCATCCTTCTTCATTTTATTTGGGCTTAAAATTACAAAGTTCAGGGTGGTCAAATTTTGTTGAAAAAGGAGAAACTGTAAGTGTAGATTTTGCACTGGTTGATCCGGTCGGTAATTCCATTAGTTCAGAAACTAAAAGTTCTGATATAAAAATGGAGTTGATTCATAAAACATGGAAAGTGATTAATCAACAGGGAATAGGTGGAAGAATTAATACAAGCTATGAAGAGGTTGAAGAACTTGAAACAAGTAGAGTTTTAACATCAGAATTATCCAGTGGTGATTTTGAGATAACCCCATTTAAAAGTGGATCCTATATTGTAAGACTTCTTACAAAGGATTCCATGGGAAGGGAAATAATAACCAACCTTTCATTTTACTCTACAGGAAGTGACTGGATACGTTGGGGACGGGATGATAATCAGGACATAAATCTTGAATCAGATAAACCAATTTATACCTCTGGAGAGACGGCAAAATTAATTATTAAATCACCCCTTCCTGAGGGACAGTACCTTATAACTACAGAAAGAGAAGGTATTTTTGATGAAAGAGTAATATATCTTGAAGGTGGAGCTCAGGTTATAGGCATCCCCATAGAAGAGAATTATGTCCCTGTAGTTTATGTAGCTGTATCTTCCTGGTCAAAAAGAACAAAAGCTCCATCTCATAGTTATTTTGAACCTGATATGGATAAACCAAAGGGTTATTTTGGTATTACTGCTTTGAATATAGAGAACAAAACCCGGACATTTGATATCTCTGTGGAAACCGATAAATCATCCTATAAACCAGGGGATGAAGTTGAAATTAAAATTAGTACTGAGTTTGAAGGGAATCCTTTACCAGGTGCTGAAATTACTCTAATGGCAGTAGACAGGGGAGTATTGGATCTGATTAATTATCATGTTCCAAATCCTGTAAACTTTTTTTACTCCAAAGACAAATTCCCTCTTGGTGTCAGGGGGGCAGATTCAAGGTCTTTATTAATTGATCCAGTTACCTATGAGGTTAAAGATCTGCAGGGGGGAGACTCTTCGGGGGGTAAACTTGAGCAAAGAGATGATTTTAACCCAACAGCAGTTTTTGAACCCTACATTATAACTAATTCAAAAGGAGAGGCATTTTTTAATTTTACTCTTCCAGACAATTTAACAACCTATCGCATTACAGCAATAGGAGTGAGGGGGAATAAATTTGGTATAGAAGAAAGTGAATTATTTGCTAGAAATCCCATTAATGTAAGGTCTCTTATTCCTTCAAAATTAAGGTATCGGGACACTATTATTTCTGGGGTTAATATTACAAATTTATCAGATAAAAAGGAAGTTCTTTCTATAGCTGTTAGTTCCGGTTTGTTATCTGTGTCTGGTAAAGATAAGGTTGATTTTACTATTGAGTCAGGTGAAACTAAAGTAGTTAACTTTGCTTTAAGTGCATCTGTTTTAGGTACAGGAACAGTTAGTTTTGCCATTAGATCAGATGTTTTAAATGAAGATTTACATTCAGAAATAATTGTAGAAAAACCATATGTCAGTGAGACCTTCACAACTGCTGGTAGAATTGGAGATTCTGTAACAGATATAGGATTTGCAAAAGAAACTCTAATAATCCCTTCTGCCGTTGAAGATGGTATTGGAAGTTTTACTATTACACTTTCTCCTGGATTTGGAGGTGAATTAAAGAGTGCAGCTGAGTATCTTGAAGAGTATCCATACAACTGTTTTGAGCAGCGAAGCAGTAAGATAATTCCTAATATAATAATGCCGGATGATAGTTCTATTGACTATATTAATAAAGAAATTTCTCTTATGGAGAAATATCAAAATGAAGATGGAGGAATTCCATTCTGGCCTGAATCAGCTTATAACTCTTCATATTATATTTCTCTCAGGGTTGCACATCTTCTGTATTTATTGGATGAAGCTGGAATAGAATTTGATTCTTCTCCGGATATAAATAAACTTCTTTCATATCTGGATAAGCCGGATAAATGGGTAAGTAAGTCTAATTATCTTATGGCATTTAGATATTATGTAGCTGCTTTATATGGAAGGAATATTTCTGGTGCCCAGTCTTTGTTGAATAAGGGTGATGAAATTGGTTTAACTTCTTATGCTATGCTGGGTCTTGCTTTTACAGCAGCAGAAGATGATGTAAGAGCTGAATTGTCCCTTAAAAGAATTCGACAGTTTATCAGGCCAGGTACCAGAACAATTGATATTACAGAAACATTTGAACAAAATAGTTTTTACTCTTCAAAAACAGAAACCTTGTCACTTATTCTTATGCTGCTTCAACAACGTGACCCTATGAGTGAACTTCTTATGCGTACTGCAAATACTCTATCTCTGGGAAAGAGAAATGGTTACTGGGGAAATACAGCAGATACCGCCTGGGCTATGCTTGCTTTGTCCCATGGTGTTGTTAGTGATTCTGTTAATTTTTCTTCCAGTGTAGATCTTGAAGGGATCAGTTTAATTTCTACAGATTTTCAAGACGAAAATGATATATCAATAGAAAAAATATTTAATTTTACAGAGAATCCCTTAAATGATTTGGAACGGGATGCCGCTTTAGATTTGTCTTTTAAGAAAGTTGGACCGGGTAATCTTTATTACACAGGGCAATTAAAATATTCTCTTCCTTCAGAAACTTTAAAACCTAAAGATGAGGGAATCGGATTATTTACAACTGTAACTGATCTTGAAGGGCAATTAGTGGACTCTTCTTCTCTAACTGCAGGAAAAACTTATCTACAGAAAATTACAGTTTCCAGTACAAGAGATAGAGAATATTTATCAGTAAGAGTTCCTGTTCCTTCAGGGGTGGCCATTCTGGATGCTTCTTTTGAAACTACTGCTACTTATGAGGATTCTATTACAGATAAGAATAATTATTGGTATAACCCTCCACGTCAGGAAATACTTGATAATGAAGTCCAGTATTTTTTTGATAACTTTCAAAAGGGGAAAAAAGAGGTTGAATTCTATTTTAGAGCTGTAAGACCTGGTATTTATCCAACACCTCCCGTTCAGGCAGAGTGTATGTATCAACCCGAAATTTTTGGACGTACACAAGGAAAGCTTGTAATTATTGATGAAAAATAGGCTGGTCGCCAATGAGTCGTACCGGAAGAGCGAAGCGATGAGGAACGATCTCAGCATCCAGGGATTTTTTTATCTATCCTGGGGCAGTAGTATTATTTTATTGGTTATAATTTATGCTGTCTTCAGGTTTTCAGCTTATCCTGAACTGGATATTTTTAAAAATCATAAATATAGTCTTGAACTTTTTGATAGATATGGAGTTCTTGTTAAAGTTACAGCATTGGAAGACGGCTTACGCAGAATATATAAAGATCTTGATTCTATTCCGGATAAAGTAGAAGAGATATTTATTCTTTCAGAAGATTCAAGATTCTATTTTCATCCTGGTGTTGATATTCTGGCAGTTATAAGAGCCTATTCCCAAAATAGATCTGCAGGTCGAATTGTTTCCGGTGCTTCAACAATTTCAATGCAGCTGGCCAGGATAATTTCAGGAACTGATCATGGGTACAGATCTAAAATTATCGAGATCTTCAATGCCTTTCGTTTGGAAAGTAGATTAAGTAAAAAGGAAATACTGGAATTATGGTTAAATAATATTCCTTTTTCATTTCAGACTGAAGGTATTTCTGCTGCTTCTCTTAAATTTTTAGGAAAGGATATTTCTTTATTAGAAACAGAAGCCGCATTGTTATTGGCAGTTATACCAAGAAGTCCTGCTACTCTTAATCCCTTACGATTCAGAGATGCTTCAATCAATGCTGCTGTAGAACTTGCTTTGAACTCAAGTATTCTTACCATACACAAGCCTACTGAATACAGTGATATTGTAAACTCATTTCAATTAGTTTTGGATGAGACAAAAAAATTTTACTGGCCTGATATTACACCTCATTTTTCTTTATATACAGAAAAAATGGTACATGTTTCGGATCAAAAATTTTCTGGTAAAATTACTACAAGTATTGATTCCAATCTAAACAATATTTTGGAAGATAGGATAAATTATTATCTTTCCCTTTCAGAATCAAGCAGGATAACTACTGGTGCTGGACTCGTAATAAGTAATAATACAGGAGAAATCCTGGCTTATGTGGGTTCTGCAAACTTCTATGATACAATTAACAGTGGTCAGATTGATGGTGTTCAAATACTTAATCAACCTGGATCAACTCTTAAGCCCTTTTTATATGCTCTGGCTATTGAAAGAGGCTTTCTTCCCAGTTCGGTTCTTCCAGATATTTCCCAGCATTTTGGAGAAACTAATGTTTATCAGCCTATGAACTTTGATAATACTTTCCATGGTCCTGTTTTACTTCGAATTGCTCTTGCTTCCTCTATGAATGTACCTGCTGTTTATATAATAAATCGTTTGGGTGTTTTAAATTTTGCAGATTATTTAATAGCCCTTGGATTTGAAAGTTTACGATCACAAAGAGATATTGTTGGTTCCGGTCTTGCCCTTGGGAATGCAGAAGTTTCTCTAATGGAACTTACCCGAGCTTTTTCTGTTTTCTCCAGAGGTGGAATATTTTTACCTTTAACTCCATTTGCTAAACAATCTGAAAATACATTTTTACAAAAAACGACTAGTGGGGAAAATGTACTTGTTATGAAGCCCTACACAGCTGGAATAATAAGGGATATTCTTTCCGATGATAACAGTAGATTCCCGGGGTTTGGAGAAAATAGTATAATGGAAACAAATTTTGAAGCCATGTTTAAAACAGGTACATCCAATCAGTTTCAGAATATCTGGGCTCTTGGTGCAAGCCCTGAATATACAGTTGGTATCTGGATGGGCGATTTTTCCGGGAATACTGTAATAGGTAGAACCGGTTCATCTCTACCTGCTGCAATTGCAGTCGAAATGCTGGAGCTTATTCATACAGATGGTGTTGAGTTCAGCGATGTCCCTGAATCAGAGGAAGTCAGGCTCTGTACTTTATCCGGACTTATTCCTACTGATTATACACCATCAACATATGTTGAATATTTACCAGTTGATGCAAATATAGAAACTTCAAACTGGCATATTCCAGATCCCCTGAATCCTGATAGTACAATTTTGACTGTATACCCGGAAGAATACAGTTCCTGGCTGGCAACAAAGAACCGTTCAGGCTCATTTGCTTCTGGCAGTAAAAACCCTGAAATTATATATCCTCCAAATAATTCAGTTTTTTTTATTGATCCTACAGTACCGGTCACTGATCAGACTTTAAAAATTGAAACTATTGGTTTTTTCGGGGAAACGACCAGTGTCATTATTAATGGTACTATGGCAGCAGAAACAAATAATGGAATTTATAATTTTCAGCTTATAAAAGGGGAGTGGGAAATAGAGTTTGTAAATGAAACAGATAGAAGACGGATAATAATAACTGTGAAATAGTGGTGTTAGAACACAATTATAACCCAAATTCCGTCCAAAGTTGTAACATGGTGAATTAAAATCAGAAAAAACTGCAGATAGACGCCTTTGATGCTAATAATCGCTTATTTTGGGTTTCTTAATCATAAAAACATGTTATAATTTGTAACATGGATATTGAAAAAATTGCAAAGCTTTCAAAGACAAAGATTATTAATACATACAACAAAAAACAGAAGTACTGGTATGTTTATTCTGATCAATCATACTGGAACCCTGAAAAGAAACAGACCCGACATATCCGTCGTACGATTGGTAAGCGACTAACTAAAGATGGTGATATGGTTCATCTTTTTAAACAGCGAAATATGATAATTCTTTTAGTTCTTTTATTCTTGGTTTTTTTGTGATGATACTTTTAGCCGGACAAATTTCAGGTCTTATCTTTGTAGCTGGAATGGGCAGCCAAATGGGACTTACGTTTTTTATGTATGCCTTTATAGGTTTTGCTGTATTAGCCCTGATAGGTTCGCTTATGCTTGGAGAATCTCCGATGATACTGGATGGGGAGTGAAAGTGATTCCATGCATAGGATGGAAGAATTTAGTTGCAGAATGGACCTGCAGAACAAACCATTACTTTAGAAAGTAACTCTGCCTGAGAAATAAAAAGAGCAGTTTAACAGTTTTCTCCTTATCTCTCGATGTTGACGATATGCACCTAACAGGTGTATATTATTGGTATAAATGTTAGGCAATAAAAAATGTTGATAAGAAGGAAAGGGAACAGTTGTGAGTGTTATTGATGATGTAATAAAAGAAGAATACAACAGATTGAATTCTCTAATGAATTTGTATGATAAAAAGATCGCCGAAAGTGTGAAGGGCTCTCTATCAATAAAGAGACGAGGTTCACATGCTTATTATTACCTTGCCTACCGGGAAAACAAGAGAGTTATATTCCACTACATTGGAAAGGAAGGATCTCCTGAGGTGCAGGATTGTGCAGATAATATAGAGAAAAGGCATAAATACGAAGATATGAGAAAGAAGTCCAAAGAGAACCTGAACAAGATAAGGAAGTTACTCCGTGCAGCAAAATGATAATGTGGAGCTATTTGGATCTATTGATTATGAATCCACCTAAAGTCAGTCCGGATTTTGAAGTGGAATTTCTATATCCGGATAAAGGAAGAGGCAACCCTGAGGGGAAAATTATTAAAGCGTTCAAGATAATAGCAACTCCTCTTCGGTATGACTTTTGGAGGGACCGAGGAACCAACTGCATTTATTGAATGTAAAAGTATTGGTCTGAAAAAAGATCAGACCGCCGGGTTATCTTCACTTTTGTGTTCCTTTTGCAAAGATGAATTGAATGTTCCAGAAAATAGAGTCTATATAGAGTTTTCCAGTGCAGAAGGTGTAATGTGGGGATGGGACGGAAGAACGTTTTAACTATCATCAGTATGCAGAGAACTGAATCAGATAACTCTAATTGTTCCCTACTTGTACATCCTCCCCTATCAAGTTTAAAATCAATATCAGTTAATTTTTCCCGGGGGTAGCTAAAGTGGGTATTAAAGAACAGGCAGCAGAGGTAAACAAAGCACAGGTGTTTTTGGGTTCAATCTCTCTGGATATAAGAAACAGGGGTCTTGAATCTATTTCAAAGATCCTTAATGTTAGAAAAGAAGAAATTATCCAGGCAAATAAACAGGATCTTGCAAAGGCAGAGGAAGAACAATTATCTGCTCCCCTGCTTAAACGTTTGAAATTTGATGATGATAAAATAGATGAAGTCTGCTCAGGGATTGATTCCCTTATAGGATTATCTGATCCTGTAGGTCGAACTATACTGGCCAGAGAGCTTGATAAAGACCTTGAACTATATCAGGTAAGTTGTCCCATAGGTGTAATAGGTATGATTTTTGAATCCCGACCGGATGCCCTTGTTCAGATAGCTACTCTCTGTCTAAAAAGTGGTAACGGTGTAATTCTAAAAGGTGGAAGTGAAGCCTCAAGTACTAATAGAATACTAACTGAACTAATTGCGGTTGCCACAGAGTCTGCAGGTATACCCACAGGGTGGATTCAACTTGCAGAGACCCGGCAGGATGTCAGTGAAATGCTTGATATGGAAAAGAACATAGATCTTTTAATTCCCAGAGGATCCAACAGTTTTGTTAAATATATTATGAAAAATACTTCAATTCCTGTAATGGGGCATGCTGATGGAATATGTCATCTTTTTGTAGATGAAAGTGCAGATATTTCTATGGCAGTTGAACTTACTGATGATTCTAAAACTCAGTATGTAGCTGTTTGTAACGCTCTGGAAACTCTTCTTGTAGATAAATCCGTGGCTAAGGAGTTCCTTCCACTTATGAAAGAGCGCCTGGAAAGTAAAAATGTTGAACTACGGGGATGCGATATTACAAGAACAATTATTAATGTAAAACAGGCCACTGAAGAAGATTGGAAAACAGAGTACCTTGATTATATTTTGTCAGTTAAGGTTGTGGATTCTCTGGATAATGCTATTGAGCATATAAACAGCTATGGATCAGGACATACAGACGTAATTGTAAGTTCCAACCCTGAGAAAGCTGAAAAATTTATGAACTTAGTAGATTCTGCTGATACTTTTTGGAATTGCAGCACCAGATTTTCTGATGGTTTTAGATTCGGACTTGGTGCAGAAGTTGGAGTAAGTACAAATAAAATTCATGCAAGAGGTCCTGTTGGTCTTGAGGGCCTGGTAATTTATAAGTGGAGATTAAGGGGAAATGGTCATAAGGTGGCTGATTATGCCTCTGGAAGTAGTAAATTTACCCATAAAATTATTGATAAAGAGTATAAGAGTCAGATTTAATGCGAAATTTCAGTGATTCTCAAAGAGTAGTTATTAAAATTGGTACAAACCTGCTTACTAAAGATGGTAAGTTTAATACCGGGTATGTAGAGGAAATAAGTTCTCAAATTGCAAGGTTGAAAGAACGTGGTCTTCAGGTACTGCTTGTCAGTTCCGGAGCTATTGGTATGGGTGCTGCTGAACTGGATTTAAAAACCAGAGTAAAAGATATAAAAATGAGACAGGCCTGTGCTGCAATTGGTCAGCCCTTACTTATGCACCAGTACAGAGATTCTTTTGGAGGATATGGTATATCAATTGCTCAGGTTCTTGTAACAAGAGAAGTATTTAGTAACAGGACAACTTTCCTTAATCTAAGAAACTCAGTTGAGACACTCCTTTCTCTTGGAATAATTCCAATTTTTAATGAAAATGATTCGGTAGCAACAGATGAAATTGGATCTGCTTTTGGTGATAATGACCGCTTAAGTGCAATGATAGCAAGTAAGGTTGATGCCGATCTACTAATAATTCTTACAGATATTGATGGTTTATATAATAGTGATCCACGTAAAGATTCAAATGCCTCTCTAATTTCCAGTGTGGAAGAGATTACAGATGAAATACTGGGCTTTGCAGGATCTGAAGGTAGTGAATTTTCAACTGGAGGAATGAAAACAAAGCTTCAGGCAGTTTCTATTGCTGCAAATGCCGGCTGTAAAACAATTCTTGCCCATGGTAATAAAAATAATATTTTGAACAGACTTCTTGATGGAGAGGAAGAGGGGACTGTTTTTTTGGAAGGTAAGAAACTTTCAGCCAAATCCAGATGGATATTAAACAGTGTCCCTCTTGGACATATAAATATTGATCAGGGTGCTCTGGAAGCTCTTCGAAACAAAAAAAGTCTACTCCCTTCAGGAGTTATTTCTGTAGATGGTGTTTTTGATGAAGGAGAAGTTATCTCAATAAATGGAATAGCAAATACTGTAACTAAATTTACCAGCACAGAAATAGAGAATCTCATAGGATACCATTCCAAAGAAATCCCAAATCTTGTAGGAAAGGGACGAAAAGACGTAATAGCAAGAGCTGAAGACATAATCTTTTTGTAGGTACAACTATATGTTAATCCAAACCTTTATTTGCCGATAGGATAAAGTATGAGTACAACTGTTTTTATAAATGCCCTGGAACTTAGTAATTATGCTTATAAAAGTCTTCCAGGAGGGATAAGTTCTTTTGATTCAACCCTTGCTATTGCCTCAAATCTTCCTGATCTGGATAAAATAATAGTTTTAGCAGACTCGGATTTTTCTTTAAAAGGTAAATACCAGGTTGTTCAGCTTCCAGGATCAAATATGGAAGATCTAATTTCTGTTTTCATAGCCGAAACAGGAGATTCTGATAATATTTTCTATTTTTATGGTGATACCCCATTGGTAGATCTTTCAATTACAGAAAGGATGTATAAAAATCATCTTCAATATTTTGCTTCTTACACCTTTGCAGATGGATATCCCTTTGGAATGGCACCTGAGATATTAAGAAAATCGGTGTTTTCTCAGCTACAGACTCTTTCAGTGAAAAATAAAATCAAAATCAGCAGGCAATCAATTTTTGAACTTATTCAGAAAGATATAAATTCCTATGATATTGAGACCGAAATATCCAGTATTGACCAACGAATGCTCAGGGTTTCTCTTTCTGCTGATACAAAAAGAAATTTTAATCAGTTATATCGGATAATTGATGAACTGCAAGCTGAAGGTAAAGCAGGAGAAGAAGCTATAGTAAGTATTCTTGAGAATAAGCAGGAGTTATTACGAACTGAACCATCATACATTAATGTTCAAATTACCGGTGGTTGCCCTCAGGTATGCTCCTATTGTCCTTACCCTTCTTTTGGCGGAGATATAATTAATAGAACCGATGAGATGACCCTTCTGCAATGGAAGCTGATTCTTCAAAAAGTTAAAACTTTTAATGATGATGCTGTTTTTAGTATATCAATGTGGGGAGAGCCGGGAAGGCATTCCAATATCTTAGGAATAGTACATGAACTAATAAAAATTGAAAAATTCACTTTAATTATTGAAACTTCCGGAGTTGGCTGGGATCATAATATAATAAAATCTATATCAGAAATAGCAGATGGAAGAATTGATTGGATTCTTTCTTTAGATGCTCAAAATCCTGAATCATATAAAGAACTTAGAGGAGAAGGCTGGGAAGATGCAAATAAAACAGCTCTTTACCTGCACGAACTTTTTCAGGATAATTTGTATATTCAGTCAGTTAGAATGGAGACTCAGGAAGAATATCTTGAGGATTTCTACAGATCATGGAAAGAAAAGGGTTTTAATGTTATTATACAAAAACATGACCATTTTTGTGGTGTTCTTCCGGATCTTAGGGTCACTGATCTTTCTCCAGTCAAAAGATTCCCCTGTTGGCATATAAAGAGAGATCTAAATATTCTTCTAGATGGAACGGTTCCTATGTGTCGTGAAGATCTAAAAGTTGAAAATAAGTTGGGAAATATATTTACAGATGAGCTTTCATTGATCTGGGAAAATGGAAAAGATAGATATCTTGATCATCTTTCAGGATCGTATCCTAAAATATGCAGTGAGTGTGATGAATACTATACCTACAACTTCTAAAAATCCAAGAATACCATATTCAATAGTTGGTGGAAGGAAAAGTGATAAAAAATTAAGTCTTTCTCCTGTGTTGAGTCTTTTGGTTCTTAACAGGGGTGGACGTCCTTATAAGGCTGAATACCTGAAACATCTGGAATCTCTTGGAGATGTGGAAATAATGTCTGTTCAGGGGCCGCGGGCTACATATGATGTAGAGTCTTTATCTATACGTTTCCCTCAGGTGAAATTCCTTATTCTTGGTAAAAAAGCTACTCCTGGTGAGCAGATAAATATAGGTATTATGGAAGGCACAGGAAGATCTATTATGGTCTTTTGGGATGATATGCGCCCAGGATATAGATTTACAGAGCGTTTTTTAAATCAACTTAATAAATCAAAAGATCTCTGTTCTGTTCCTATTTTACAAAGTACCAGATATGAAACTGTACCATCTTTAATGGCTCCTTCCTTTTTTGGAAGCAGATTAAAAATGATCTCTCTTATGCCCTCTTCCAATGGTGCCGAAACCCTTTATCCTTTTGATTATTCTGGTATTTATAATAAAGAAAAGTTTCTATTAAGCGGAGGCTTTGATTTTAATATAAGAAATGAGTACTGGCAGAAAATGGATTTTGGTTTTAGAGTTCATATGTGGGGGGAGTCAATTAGTTTTAACACAGGAATAAAAATCGAATATTTAAATGATCAGCTTCCTGAAGATACTACTCCTGATAAATTTTATAAAATTTTTTATCTGAAAAACCTCATACCGCGATTTTCCGGAGATAGTGCATATATAAACTGGAGGAAGTTTTTATCTTACAGTGTAAAATCCGGATCATCTATTATCGCTTCAGTCAAAGAATATAAGGCAGCAATAGAATGGGTTGAAATAAATAAGTTTCGTTTTATATGTGATTCCAGGCAGGTAACAGCTCTTTGGGAGGTTAAAGACTAATGACAGGCGTATTTTTACAGGTAAGGTTAGATTCTACCAGGCTTCCAGGGAAAGCACTTCTTCCTCTGGAAGATTACACAGTAATTGAACAAGCTATGAGAAGTCTTAAAGTTGTCAGGGCAGATATTTTTTCTTTAATCACAGATCCTTCAAGTGCTTCCCAGTTAGTTCCTCTTGCAAAAAAATGGGGTTTTGAAATATTTATTGGTGATAAAGAAAACGTTTTAAAGAGATTTGCAGATGCAATAAAATTTTATGCTGTTTCAACAGTAATCAGAGCCACAGGAGATAATCCTCTAGTCTCTGGGGAACTGGCAAACAATATCCTTGAATATCATAAACTTAAAAATGCAGATTATAGCGGGTATACAGGAATCCCTTTAGGAACAGGTGTCGAAATTCTCAATTCAGAAGCAATTCTTAAAGCAAATAGCTTGTCTGATAATGTGTATGAACAGGAACATGTCAGCCCTTATTTATATTATAGAGAAAAAGAGTTTGTTATAAAAAGAGTCCCCGTGTCAGCAGAATTTTACTGTCCTGATGGTAAGGTAACTCTGGATACTTCAAAGGATTATTACAATATTAAACAAATATACAGGCAATTATACCAGGGACAGCCTATTGGAATTCAGAATTTGGTTACCTGGTTTAGAATGAATATACCTGAAGAATATTACGCTCTGGCTCAATAAAATATGCTTAAAAAATCATTTCTCCTTGTGCCTGCTTCTCATGAGGGGCATGGAACTGGCCATCTTCGGAGGATGTTGGATCTTTATAGAGATCTAAAAAGCGAGTCAGAAGTTACAATATATATACCACAGGAAAATTTACCTGAAGTACATAGACAATTATTAGAGATTAATGTTGATCAAAATGATATTTATAAACAGAATCTGCCAAAGAACAGTATATGGGATTTTATTGTAGTAGATTACAGGAATAGCCCGGATAAGCTATTAGATGATCTATCACAGAAAGGTTTTCTTATTGGTATTGATGAAGGCAGTCAGAACAGAGCAAAATTTAACTACCTAATTGATATTATTCCTTCTTTAGGTAAAAAAAATAAAGCAAATTT
>JAQIBN010000064.1 GCA_027859095.1 Spirochaetia bacterium
TTCAACAGTAAAAGATTACAACAAACAGCTTGTACATGGCGATCTTATTCGTCCGGTACCTGCAGATATTCTTGCAACTGCAGATAAACTTATTATTCCTGATACACCAGATATCTAGATCTTGTTTATTGATGTATAGTTGCAATGCTTTGTGTCTATTGTTTACTTTTTCACATATAGCCGGTCTAATTATAGGCCGGTTTTTTGTTTGGTGGGATGTTAATATGCATTCTTGGGGCGTTCCCCCTTTATATGGACTCCATAATTAACATATAATAAAGGTAGAAATTTATTTCTTATTAGTGCACAATAATGATTATGGTGTTTGTAAGGAAAGCTACTGTAGTTGACAGTATTAAATATCTTGTATTTCTTGGTGTAATAATTTTTATTCTGGTATTAAGTTCTTTAAATATGAATTATAACTGGCAGTGGTATAGGATACCTGGATATATTTTTTCACATTCAGCTGATGGTTCCTTAGAACCAGGTCGTTTACTTACTGGCTTGGCTATTACAATTAAAATATCCGTTATAAGCCTTTTCCTTGCTTTTTTTATTGGTATAATAACTGCTCTTTTGCGATTATCTTCATCCTTTGCTGCAAGAGCTGTTTCCAGAATTTATTTAGAATTAATAAGAAATACTCCCTTATTAATTCAGTTATTTGTTATCTATTTTGTAATTTCGCCAGTTTTTGGTATAAGTCCATTTTTATCTGCTGTTCTTGCTCTTAGTCTTTTTGAGGGTGCATATGCCTCGGAAATAATACGCGGAGGGATAAGCGCTATTCCAAAAGGGCAATGGGAATCTGCGTATAGTCTGGGCTTGAGTTCTATAGATACTTATCGATATATTATTCTACCTCAGACTCTTAAGCAGGTATTACCACCTTTAACTGGTCAGGCCGTATCTTTAATTAAGGATTCAGCTCTTGTGAGTACAATTGCTATTTTTGATCTAACCATGGCAGGTCAGGCAATTATATCAGAAACTTTTCTTACTTTTGAAATATGGTTTACTGTGGCTTTAATTTATCTGTTAATGACTGTTTCAATCTCAATATTTGTACATTATCTTGAAAAAAGGAATTCTTATGCCCAGTAAGCCGATAATCAGTGTTACAAAATTAAATAAATATTTTTACAGTCCTGATAAAAGTTTAAAAATTGATGCAGTTAAGAATGTAACTGTTGATCTTTATCAAGGAGAAGTTGTTGTTGTAATAGGTCCCTCTGGTGCCGGAAAGTCAACTTTTTTAAGATGCTTGAATGGTCTGGAGGACTTTGATTCCGGTAGTATAATAATTGATGATATTCCCCTGAATCATCATCATAAAAATCGTTTGGAAATTCGCAAAGAAGTGGGGATGGTTTTTCAGTCTTTTAATCTTTTTCCACATATGACTGTAAGAGAAAATATAAGTCTTTCGGTTAGAAGAGTTAGAAAGAAAAGCACAGCTGAATGTGAAAAGATAACTGCAAGTCTTCTGGATAAGGTTGGAATTACTGATAAAATAGACAGTTATCCTGGACAGCTATCCGGTGGACAGCAGCAGAGGGTAGCCATAGCCAGAGCCCTGGCTATGAATCCAAAAGTTATGCTTTTTGACGAAGCTACAAGTGCCCTTGACCCGGAAATGATCAGCGAAGTTCTGGATGTAATGAAGAATCTTGCAAAAGACGGGATGTCAATGGTGGTGGTAACCCATGAGATGGGATTTGCCAGAGAAGCTGGTAGTAGAATTCTATTTATGGATAATGGTGAAATAGTAGAGGATAGAGAGGTTGGAGGGTTTTTTGAGGATCCTCTTGAAGATAGAAGCAAGGCCTTTTTAAGTAAGGTTTTATAAGCAGGTACTGGTTATAAAATAGCGGCAGAGCGCAAAAAGTTTAAATACGAGGAAGGAGAAGTATATGAGAAAAATCATTACTGTTTTATTGGTAATAGCAATTGTTCTGGGATTAGCAGGCTGCAACAGGTTGAGTGGCAGAGTTTCAGAAGTTCAGGTGGAGGAGAGCCTTCTTGATACTATTTCAAGACGGGGTGTACTTAAAGTTGGTTTATCTACCTTTGTTCCATGGGCAATGAATGATAAAAATGGGGAACTCATAGGATTTGAGGTTGATGTTGCACGACGTCTTGCAGAAGATATGGGTGTGGATATTGAGTTTATTCCTACAAAATGGTCCGGAATAGTTCCTGCGTTGTTAACAGGTAAATTTGATGTAATTATTGGAGGGATGGGTATAAGACCTGATAGGAATTTAAAAGTTAACTTTTCAATCCCCTATGATTATTCCGGTATGTCAATTGTCGCATCAAAGGAAAACGCTGGTGGTTTTGATACCCTGGAAGCTTTTAACAATAAAGATGTTGTAATTGCTGCAAGAATTGGAACTACAGCTGCAGCTGCAGCGGAAAAATATATGCCTTTGGCCCAGAAGAGACTTTTTGATGATGAATCCCAGGCTATTCAGGAACTTCTGACTGGTCGGGCTCATGCTGTTATAGCCTCTGCTCCTATGCCTGCATATCAGTCAATTCAATATTCAGATAAATTATTTTTGCCTTTAGAAGAAAATTTTACCAAAGAGCCTATTGGGTTTGCTTTGCATAAAGGTGATTATGATCTTGTGAATTATTTTAATAACTGGATAACAGTTGTGGACGCAGAAGGCTGGTTAAAAGAAAGAAAGCATTACTGGTTTGGAACTCAGGATTGGCAGGATTTAGTTCAATAAATGAAAAAACATAACTATCTGCTGGATGGGGTTATACTATTAGTTCTGATTCTTGCAGGTATTCTAGGATTCCTACGAATAAAAAACGGCTTTAGTTATTCCTGGAACTGGGGGGCAATTCCCCAGTTCTTTTTTAAATTGGATGAATCGGGACATATTAAACCTAACTTACTCATGCTTGGTTTTTTTACCACCATTAAGCTGAGTTTCTGGTCTTCTTTTGCTGCAATTATTATAGGAACTTTTATGGGAATCCTTCGTACAAGGAAGAATTTATTTTCCAGATTAACAGGACGTACTTATATTGAGATTGCCAGAAATACACCTCCTCTTGTTTTAATATTTATATTCTACTTTTTTATTGGAAATAATATTACAACTGCTCTTGGAATTGATCAATGGGCCAGAAACCTGTCGGGAGCCGGAAAAGGTGTTCTTTCTTTTCTGTTTTCAAGACCGGAACGGTTTTCTGAATTCTTATCAGCTCTTTTTACTCTTGCTGTTTATGAAGGTGCTTATGTGGCAGAGATAATTCGAGGAGGTCTTGAATCTATAGAAAAGGGTCAATTTGAAGCCTCTGATGCTCTGGGAATATCCTCGATTGATAAATATAGATTTGTAATTCTTCCTCAGGTCTTCCGTAAAATATTACCTAGCTTAACCAGTCAGGCCATCTCCACAATAAAAGATTCTTCAATTGTTTCTATAATTTCCATACAGGAACTTACTTTCCAGGGGATGGAACTTATGGCCTCCACATATCTTGTTTTTGAAATATGGATAACTATAACTGCCATGTATTTTGTTCTCACTATAAGTTTGTCTACTTTGGCTTCATTTATCGAGAACAGAATGGTTAAGTATTGATCATCCACAGCGTTGGGGCACGGCTGGTCGGAAGCAAGCTTCCTGCTCGCCTATGCAACCTCAGGTCGTGCCGTGCCCTTACTGTTATGTATCTTCTTTCTTGCCACCATACAAATTTGCAACAGCAATAATGGATGTTGTAATAATTAGAATAAACGAAATGGCGTTTATTACTGGTGTAGAACCATCCCGAACCTGCTGGTAGAGGTTTATAGGTAAGGTCGATTGGGAACCTATTAGAAATAGTGTGGTATTAAAGTTTTCGAACGACATTAAAAAAGCTATGGCTGCACCACCAATCATTGCCGGGCGGAGAAACTTTAATGTGATAAACCATATTACTGCAAATTTGCTTGCTCCAAGGTTAAATGCTGCTTCTTCAAGTGTTCTGTCAAATTTTCTTAAGCGGGCAGAGATTATCAGTGTTACTATTGTGGTTATAAATGAAAATTGCCCAATTACAACAAGCCAGAAACTGGGTGTTAGAAATTTAAGGTAGATTCCGAGGGTATCTTCAATAAATATCCCTACACTATTTGAAAAAAGAAGTATTGATATTCCCAGAATAACTCCCGGTATTACTAGAGGTGCAATCATTAGAAAGTAGAGTGCACCCTTGAATTTAAAATTTTCCTGTTCGAATAAAAATGATGCCAGTGTTCCAATAAGAGTAGAAAAGAACGCAACCGCCACTGCCGTTTTGAATGATGTAGCAATTCCTCTTAAGTTAATCTTATCATGGAATAGTCCAATTTTTTCCGGTCCTTCACCAAAAAACCAGTCGAGGGTAAATCCCTTCCAGGGAAGTGATGGAAACATTGAATTATTGAATGCCAGTATCATTGTAATAACAAGGGGAGCAAATAAAAATAGGAAAAATATTAAAATAAATAGTTTATAGCCAGCTAAATAACCCTTCGAATTTGGTAATGTTCTAATCATTTTATTACCTCCGAGAAGCTCTGTTTAGTAAGCTTGAGAGCAACCCAAATTATCATTGATGAAAGCAATAGGAGAAGGAAGCCAAAAGCGCTACCCTGTTCCCAGTTGAAGTATACAATAATCTGATTGTAGATTTGTTCTGTAAACCAAAGAGAGTTTTTACCACCCATTAGTTTAGGTGTTAGATAACTTCCAAGGACAAGCATAAAAACAATTATACTGCCTGACATTATACCGGGCATGGAATAGGGAATAATAATTTCCTTCCAAATGGCAAGTTTCTTTGCTCCAAGATCATGTGCAGCTTCTATTAAAGCATCATCCAGACTTCCAAGAACTCCAATTATAGGTACTATCATAAATAACATAGAAGTATAAACCAGACCCATTATCATAGTTATATCATTGTAAAGAAGTTCAATCGGTTGGTTAAATACGCCAATTTTTACAAGGAACTGGTTTAGTACACCGCTTTCTCTTAGTAGAATCATCCATCCATAAACTCTTATAAGTTCGCTCACCCAAAAGGGTACCAGTATAAGAACCATCAAAAGCCCCTGAGCTTTCACTTTTACAACTTTGGTAATATAGAAGGCTACAGGTAGAGAGATTGCCAATACAATGGCAGTTACAAAAATAGAATACAATGCAGTTCTTACAAAAGTAAGCCAATAGATTGGCTCTGTAAAAAATGCCTTATAGTTTACAAGTGTATATCCATCAGAACCAGTGCTGGTAAAAGAAATTCTAAGAAGTTCCAGATGGGGAAGTACAATAAGAAGAAAAAGCCATACAGCTACAGGAATAAAAAATATGATAAAACTCCATCTTATTTTTCGTGTTTTAGATTTCATCATCATAAATTTTGTCCTCTGTTTGATCAAAACATACTGCAGCAGCAGGATCCCATCCAATTTTAATATTGTCCTTTGCTTTTATGAAATCAAATTGTCTGTTCTGGGGAAGGGATACTATTATTTCCTCATCAGTTTTCTCTGGTGTCACCAGCAGTCGACTGTTCCCACCATCGAAAAGTATAGCCTTAACATCTGCATTTATTACATTAAATTCAGGTTTAGGATTAACAGGATTGATCATTATCGCTTCGGGCCGTACAAACATATCAAAGGAAACGCTGTCCTGGAGTTTAAATGAATCGGCTAGACTGTATAGCCCCCCGTTCTTTGTTGCTCCAAAGAACTTTCCTGATTCATCTTTTTTAAGGTCTACGCCAAATTTATTATTTTCTCCGACAAACTGTGCAACAAAAGAGGATGAGGGATTATTGTAAAGGTTTTGTGGAGTATCAAGCTGTTCGAAGTGTCCTTTGTTCATTACAGCGACACTGTCACTCATTACCATAGCTTCTGATTGATCATGAGTTATATAAACAAATGTTGTACCGACCTTTACCTGAAGTTTTTTTAGTTCAACCTTCATGTGTTCACGAAGTTTGGCATCAAGAGCTCCCAGTGGTTCGTCAAGAAGCAGAACAGTTGGTTCTAAAACCAGAGCTCTGGCAATTGCAATCCTCTGTTTTTGTCCACCAGACAGTTGGTTTATCTTTTTAGGACCTGAATCGGGTAATCCTACTCTTTCAAGCATATTGTTTACTTTGTTTATTATTCCCTGACCTTTTTCACCTCTTCTTTTTAAACCAAAGGCGATATTTTCAAAAACATTCATCATTGGGAAAAGTGCCAGGCTCTGAAAAACAAGATTAACCGGTCGTTTATTGGGTTCAATCCCCAGCATATCTTTACCCTGGATCTCAAGAGATCCCTTTGTAGGTTTATAAAATCCCGCAATCATTCTTAAAAGAGTGGTTTTGCCGCAACCTGATGGTCCAAGTATGGAAAAAAACTTTCCGTCTTCAACATCAAAAGTAAGATTATCGACTGCGGTAAAATCACCGAATTGTTTTGTTAATTCCTTTACGGATAAAGCAATCTGCATCCTGCACCTTCCTGTTTAATTTAAAATCTTGATATGAAAAAAAAAGCAGGCGGAGATTCCGCCTGCTTATAGATTAGAATGTTTAATTAGACGCTCTGATTAAATCCATTGTCTTCCCTTCCATCTCTTCAAGTCCAGCTGGTACAGTTGGGTACCAGTTTGTGTTTGCAAGAGCTTCTGGTGGTAAACCACGTTTGAAGTTATCAGCAATAGCTGCATCAAGGTATTTGCTTGCATCTTTTGAAGCAGTGCCATATGTTTCAGCATTTGTGAAAACAGCAGCATTTTCTGCTCTCATGATGAAGTTCATCCATGCATAAGCACCTGCAACATTTTCTGATTTTGCAGGTAGAGCAAAAGTATCTACCCATGCAAGAGGTCCACTTGTTGGAGCAAGATAGTCAATGTCAGGATTTTCTGCATGGAGTTTCCATCCACCCTGTTCCCATGCCATTGCAGCAACAAGTTCTCCTGATCTCATCGATTCCAGAAGCTGGTCACCATTATCGTAGTAGTTTCTAACAACTGGTTTTGCTGCAATTAGAACTTCTCCTATTTCATCAAGAAATTTCTGATATCCGTCAAGATCGCTATAGAGTTCAAAGGGGTCATATCCCAATGAGTAACCCATAGCTATAAGGGTGGGTCGTTTCATTCTGTATGAAACTTTTCCTGTGTACTTAGGATCAAGTAAATCTTTGTAGTCTTTAATATCCGGAGCAAGTTTTGTGTTTACAACAAGCCCTGAAGTACCATAAACATGTGGTACCCCATATGTTTTACCGTCTACCATTGTGTTTTTCTTAACAGCTGCAACCAATGAAGGATCAAGCTGATCTGTATTTACCTGTGCCCAGTCTATAGGCTGGTAAATTTCGAATTCAGCTTGAACAGCAGAAATTCTGTCCTGTGATGGCTGAGCAAGATCAAAGCCTCCACCTCTTGTAGCTCTAAGTTTTGAAATCATTTCTTCGTTGTTACTTTTAATGACTTCAACTGTAATTCCAGTTTCTTCTTTGAACTTGGCTATAAGTCCTTCTGGTGCATAACCACCCCAGGTTAGTAATCTGAGAGTTGTGTTTACTGGTTCTGCAACTTCTTCAGGTGCTTCCTCTTTTTTCTTGCAGCCAACCATGGTTAAGCTGAAAGATACAAGTACCAGAATTACTAAGAGTATTGATAATACCTTTTTCATTTTATTCCTCCAATATAGAATATTAGTATATATTGTATATTGCTTAAAAAAAAAACACAACAAAATTATCATTAAAAGTTCATTTAAAGTTCATTAACATACAATTAGTGATCAATTTGAATCATTTACATAAATCACTTTTAATCAAATTATTTTTGAAAATGGATTTGACATATTACATTTAGGTATTCATAATGCCCCATATAAAGGAAGTAACATTATGAAAATTTTGATTATTGATGGGTATTCAAAAGCAAGCAGAGATAAGCTTGACGAAGCAGGTATGACTTATGCATGGAAACTATATGCAGACATGCTGTTAAAATATATTCCCAATGCAGAGTATAAGGTTTTTTTTCCAACAGATTCAAAAATTGAGGATTTTCCAGGTAAAGATGAACTTGGAGAATATACCGGGATTATCTGGACAGGAGCAGATCTTGATATTACAGAAACACATATACCAACAAATGCCGGGCAAATTAAACTTGCTGAACTTGCTTATGAACTGGGAAATGATTCCTGGGGAAGTTGTTGGGGCATCCAGATGGCTGCTGTAGCTGCAGGTGGATCTGTAGAAAAAAATCCCAAAGGAAGGGAGATGGGATTTGGCCGAAAAATTACAAAAACAGCAGAGGGTATGAACCATCCTTTGCTCAAAGGGAAACCTCCTGTATATATGGCTTTTGAAAGTCATTATGATATTGTTATAAATGTACCTGCTGGCGGAGTTGTCCTTGCAAGAAATCCTTTTAGTGGAATACAGGCTATGACTGTAGAGCATAAAAAGGGAACCTTCTGGGCTTCCCAGTATCACCCTGAGTATAATCTCTATGAAGTTGCAAGACTTACTCTAGCCAGAGAAAAACTTCTAACAGAACAGGGTTTTTTCCGTGATCATGAAGATATGCCCTCATATGTAAATAAAATGGAAGAACTATTTAAGGATCCCTCAAGAACTGATTTAATATGGCAGTTAGGGATTGATGAAGATATACTTGATGATTCAATACGTCAGGCAGAGTTTAAAAACTGGCTGGATTTTATTAAAGAGAAAAATAAATAAGGGAAAAGAAGGTAAGATGGAATGGGAAAACTTTCACTGGAAGAACTAAATCGCAGTATAAAAAAAAGAGAAATTGATACAGTGATTCTGGCCTTCCCTGATCATCTTGGGCAGTTGATGGGAAAGCGTTTGACAGGAGATTTTTTTCTGGAAAATAATCATGCTAATTGCTGTGATTATTTATTAACCATCAACATTGAAGAAGATCCACTCCCGGGATTTAAGCTGGCAGGCTGGGAAAAAGGCTATGGAGATCTTTTAATGGTTCCTGATTTTTCAACAATTCGAAAGATAAGTTGGCAGAATAATACAGCAATAATTATTTGTGACTTAACATATGAAGATGGCCGGCCGGTGAATATTGCTCCACGTACCATGCTCCAGGATCAGTGCAACCGACTTGCGACTATGGGTATGAAGGGTCTTATGGCCTCGGAACTTGAGTTTTATCTCTTTGATAATCCATATGAAACTGTATATTCAGATGGTTATAAGGGTTTGGTTCCTTCCTCTCCATATCCTATAGATTATAGTATTCTGAATACAGGTTTTAAAGATGATATTGTTCGGGAAATATGCAATCAGGTTTCTGAAGCTGGTGTTCCTGTAGAATCCAGAAAAGGTGAAACTGGGAATGGTCAGTATGAAATTGGATTGAAGTATTCTACACCTCTAAATATGTCTGATAACCATATGATTTATAAAAATGGTGCCAAGACAATTGCTAATTTAAACGGGAATTCCATAACTTTTATGGCAAAATACTCAGATTCGGATGCCGGATCCAGTTGTCATATACATTCAAGTATAGTTGATATTAAAACAGGAAAGAATGTATTTGTTGAAAATGGGGAAGAAAGTGATTTTTTCAGGTACTTTCTCGGAGGTTTAAGTCTTCTTGCTTCAGAATTATTTATATTTTTTGCTCCAACGATAAATTCCTATAAAAGGTTTAGCAATGATTCATTCGCTCCTACAAGAATTGCCTGGGATTATGATAATAGAACAACTAGTTTTCGTATTGTGGGAGAAGGGCAGGGGTTTCGAATAGAGAACAGACTCCCTGGTGCTGATGCCAATGTATATCTTGGTTTTGCGGCTACAATTGCTGCAGGATTATATGGAGTTGAGAATAAAATTGAACCACCAGCTTTGAAAAAAGGAAATATTTATGCTGATGAATCTCTTCCAAAAGTTCCTGGTACTTTAAAGGAGGCAGCAGATAACTTTAATAATTCCAAAATTGCAAGAGAGATCTTTGGAGATGATATTGTTGATCATTATGTGAGGCATGCATTTTTAGAAGTTGAAGAATATGAAAAAAATGTTTCAGAATGGGAATTGAAAAGATATTTCGAACGGATATAAATTCGTAGGGACAGGTCGCGACCTGTCCCTACGAATCCCATCGTTTACGGAAAATATCCAGCATATCTTCCGGTACATTCGTGACAATCCCATCAACACCCATATTTATATATTTTTTAACTTTGTCTGGATCATCTTCAGTCCAGGTTACAACGGTATAACCCTCAATAATTTTATTTATAAACATTGTCAGCGGATTTATCTTATGTCTTGTAGGTTTAAGAATATTAGGTTTACAAATATACTTTCCACCTCCATTACGAAGGTACCAGGGAAGTTCCTTCCAATTAGTATAAATTATAGCTGTATTGAGCTCAGAATTTGTTTTTCTAACACCTGCTATTGCCATTGGATTAAATGAAGAAATAATTACTCTACTTCCAAATTCCCATTCTGATATTTTTGCTGTTAGTTTTTTTTCCAATTCACCATGGTGTCTGTTCCTGTGTTTTATCTCAATGTCATAGTAGACCTTGGTTCCCATTAGTTCGAAAACTTCATCAAGGGTAGGAATTTTTTCACCTTCAAAGGATTTATCAAACCATGAGCCAGCATCCAGTTTTTTTATATCTTCCAAATTTGTATCTGAAACAAGAGCATCCATGCCTGTTGTACGTTTAAGATTAAGATCATGTATAACCACAATTTCACCGCTGGAACACAACTGTACATCCAGCTCTATACCTGGAATATTATTATCCAGTATTTTTTGAAAAGAGGCCATTGTGTTTTCCGGTGCGGCTTTTGAGCAGCCCCTGTGTCCAAAAAGGAGGGGATATTCTGCAAAGTCAAAGGGTTTTGTATTTCTGTTTTTTCTGCGCATCATTTTTCCTGATTAAAGAGTATTTATAAGGATTCTTTCGCAAACAACATGCTTTGGTATAAGTACTACCAATTTACAATACAGTCAAGATAAATTTTCTACTGTTGGAAATTATATTGCTGTGTCCCTGTAAATATCATATAGTGTTGGAATTATGAATATTAAAAGCCACAAGATACTGTTTAACATTATTGCCCCAGGGTATAACTGGTTTTTTAAAAGTCAGACCAGAAATTATGCTGAAATTTTGTCCAGATATATTGATAAACTGGAAATACAGGATGGGGGAAGGATTCTCGATGTCGGTTGTGGTACAGGTGCTCTTACTAAGGTTCTGGCAGAACGAGGATTTGAAGTCACAGGTATAGATATTTCCGGAATGATGACGAATTATGGGAAAAAAAGAGGTCTTGAATGCCGGCATGGGGATATCCTTGAGGGTCTTGATTTTAAAAATAAGTCTTTTGATCTGGTTACCTTTGCTTATGTTGCCCATGGGTTGGACAGGGATAAGCGAAAGCAGCTTTTTATTGAAGCAGAAAGGCTTTCCAGGGGGAAGATTCTTTTTCATGAATATAGTTCAAAGAGGAATGTTCTAACTGACATAATTGAGTTTATCGAAGGTGGGGAGTATTTTAATTTCATTCGTACTGGTCTGGAAGAGATGCAGGAGATTTTCAGTTCTGTGGAAGTTGTAGAAATTAAGAAACACAACAACTGGTATATTTGCACACCTTAGACTGTGGTTGTGATTAAACTTGTCTTTTATTCTTGTTTAAGGCGCCGACCGGATTCGAACCGGTGCATGAAGGTTTTGCAGACCTCTCCCTTACCGCTTGGGTACGGCGCCATTTAATTACAGGGAAAGATAACAAAAACAGTGCTAATTGTCCAGAGTATTCTCTTGCAAAATTGACTTATTTAGGTTTATCTGGATAACATGGTAATTAAATCCGGTAAGCCACGATTGCTCTTATTTCAACCTCCAATTTATGAATTTGCACTATTTGATCTCTTTCTAAAGCCCTATGGTCTTCTCCGTATTGGACGATGGTTTGCAGAATCAGGATATGATGTTTTTTTTGTAAATGGCCTTGATTACAATGATTCTGAAACAAAAGATCTTCTTGGAGTTCCCAGGCGAAATTCTAATGGAACAGGGAAGTTCCCCCGAATGAGAGCTCCTTTGCCGGTTGGGGTAGAGTCTGAACGTTATTTCGGGCGCTATGGGGTTTTGGCTGAAGTATTGGAAAGAAAAGTGAAGGAAGTCAATCCGGATCTAATTTTTGTTACTTCAGGAATGACCTATTGGTATCATGGAGTAATAGAAGCTGTGGAGATATCAAAAAGAATATTTCCTAATATACCGGTGATCGTTGGCGGTATCTATGCAAAGCTTATGCCCCATCATTGCAAGGTAAGTACTGGTGCAGATTATGTTGTAAGCGGAAATACCGAAGAAGAAATTATTGGCATTCTTAAGAATCATTTTTTACCCCTGCCAGTAGGGAATATTCCTAATAAACCTCTACTGCTGGAAGAAGTGTGGAAAAGTGCAGGGGTACTTAGACTCAATGAAGGCTGTCCCTTCCACTGTGATTATTGTGCATCGGGTCTTCTTTGCAAAAACTTTATTCAGGGTAAGGCAGAAATTGCGTTTGAGTCACTTCTTGAAATGTATGAGCGATTCGGTACAAGAAATTTTGCTTTTTATGATGATGCCCTGCTGGTGAATGGCAGTAAAAGTATAAAGCCATTTTTGGAACTGGTGTTAATGAAGAACCTTTCTGTTGATTTTTATCTTCCGAATGCAGTTCACCTTCAATTTTTGGATAGAGAAACAGCCTTTCTAATGAAAAGAGCGGGTTTTCGTGAAATACGTCTGGGATATGAGTCTTCTTCCAGGGATTTTCATACCAATTATGACGATAAATTTCCTAAAGATGATTTATACAGGGTAGTAGAAACTTTGAAAGAAGCCGGCTTTTCTAAAAAAAATATAAGCGCCTATGTTTTGGGAGGATTACCTGAACAGCCTTGGCAGGAAGTTGAATTATCTATTAGAGCTGCCGCTTCTACTGGCATAAAAGTTTCTCTGGCAGAGTATTCACCTGTCCCCCGAACTCCATTATGGAAAAAAAGTATGAATCTATGTCCTTTCCCTTTGGATAAAGAGCCTCTTTTTCATAATAATTCCTTTTTCCCTATGAAATGGGAGGGGTTTACAGTTGAAAATATGAATTATCTGAAAAAACTGATTAGGGATCTTAATAAATCTTTACTTGTTTAAAGAAAGATGAATTTTCAGAGCCTTTTCCAGTTTTTCTAAATAATTTCTTTTTAATTCACCGATGAGAGATATACATCTACTTTTATCAATTGTACGTATTTGATCTGTTTTTGCTTTTGAATTTTTTTGAAGATTACCATTGCCTTTCTCAATAAAAATCTCAAAAGGATAGATTTTATCAATATTACGGGATGTAATTGGAATTATTGTAACTGTTCCTGAAAACTTATTTCCTGTATTATTTGAAATGATTATGGCAGGTCTTGTTTTAGCAATCTCTTTTCCGACAATTGGGTCAAGAGCACATAGATAAATTTCTCCCCGCTTAATATTCATCCCATCCACTTATATCTAAATTTTCGAATTCTTTTGTAATTTCAAGACTTTCTTTATTTCGTTCCCTATATCCTTCTTCTAATTGTTGCTGAAGGGTAATTCCTTCCAGTTCTAAAATCTTTTGCTGTACAGCATCTGCAATAAACTTGCTTCTCTGCCTGGGCTTTATAAAGGAATTCATCTTTAGTGCAAGATTATCCGGCAGTGTGATGTTTAATCTTACAGTATTCATCATACTCCTCCATATGTGCTATTTTATATGTATAAAAAATACACATAAGATAACCTATTGTCAAGAGTATTAAAGGAAATTCCAGGATCTTTCATTCTCCCGTCTCCTTACTTACTCTGTTTCTCCCCTTATCTCCTTGCTATTCAAGGCCGTACTCCTTTATCTTATTCAACAGGGTCTGGCGGCTGATACCTAATTCATCAGCGGCCCTGGTCCTGTTTCCCTCCCAACTGCTAAGAGCTTCAAGAATGACTTGTTTCTGATTCTGATCAAGGGTTCCGCTTTTAATCCTGAATCGGGGTGTATTTGGAGCAATACCCAGATCTTTTTGTCTGATTGTATCCGTTTCAGCCAGAATAACGGCCCTTTCAATTATATTCTCAAGTTCCCGTATATTTCCCGGAAATGAATATGACTGGAGACTCTTTAGAGCTTCCGGATCTATACCTTGAATGGGTCTGCCAATCTTGTTACTGAGTTTATTGATGAAGTGACAGGAAAGGGTAGGAATGTCCTCCCTGCACTCCCTGAGAGGCGGGACTTCAATCCTGATTACATTGAGACGATAGTAAAGATCTTCCCGGAACAATCCCTGTTTGATCTTTTCTTCCAGACTACTGTTTGTTGCTGCCACGATCCTGGCATCCACCGGGATACTCTGGGTTCCCCCAAGACGCTGCATTTTACGCTCCTGAATTACCCGTAGAAGCTTAACCTGAAGCTGGATAGGCATGTCTCCGATTTCGTCCAGGAAAATGGTCCCCGGGGAGGCCAGTTCAAACATGCCGATTTTCCGCGAATCTGCGCCTGTAAAGGCTCCTCTCTCATGTCCAAAAAGTTCACTCTCCAGCAGATTCTCCGGTATTCCACCGATATTTATATCAACAAAAGCTGATCCTGCCCTTGTTGAGAGGCGATGAATTGTCCTGGCAATCAACTCTTTTCCAGTGCCGCTCTCACCTGTTATAAGCACTGTGGAATGGGTTGGGGCGATTTTCTCGACAAGTTTCTTGATCTGTATCAAAAGCGGACTTTTACCAATCCAGTCCTTAAACTCAGAGTCTTCCGGTTTATCCAATTCTACTCTGTCTTTTAATTCCTGATTTTCGATGATTCTCTTTAGCCTGATGATCAGTTCTTCAGGATCAAAGGGTTTTACAATATAATCCCGGGCTCCGATTTTCATGGCCTCAACAGCATCTTTGATATCACCGTATGCGGAAATCATGATAACCGGGATAGCCGGACCCTCCTCCTGAATCCACTTCAGGAGTGAAAGTCCATCAATATGAGGCATTTTCAGGTCAATAACAGCGGCCTTAAAAACCTCGGTTTCAAGCATCCTCCGGGCTGAAAGGCCGTTTTCTGCCGGGTATGCATCAATTCCTTCAAGCTTTAAAAAATCGACTATAGTGTCCCGAATATTCTTTTCATCGTCTGCAACAAGTATCTTCATTTTTCTTCTACCTTATTAAACACAATTCTTGCTTCTGTTCCACCGTGCTTTCGGGGATGGAGTGACAGGGAACCTCCCGCTGCTTCTATAAAACGCCTGGATACAAAAAGACCGATACCCGATCCTTTAGTTTTATTTGTAAAGAATGGATCAAATGCCCGCTTCTTCTGTTCTTTTGAAAGACCGCTTCCTCTATCTAAAATTGACAGGATTACCTTTTTCCCGTCAGAACTTAATACCACTTCTACCGGAACTTTCTCAGGGGAATCATCCATACTCTCTATGGCATTCCTCAGCAGGTTCTCTACTACAGACCTTAAGCGATCCACATCTGCCAGCACATTCGCTCTGTTTTCCGGTCGCATATTAAGGTGAATTTGCCAATCAAAGCGTTTTATCATTTCATTCATAAATGAGTGAAGTTCTATTTTTATCGGAGTTCCTGCAGGATCCCGTAAGAAATCACCAATTCTGTTTGTAAGCAGGGCCAGGCGCTGTACCTCTTCTTCAATTATTGAAAGCCTTTCAATTTTGGCTTTGTTATTATCATCCGTGGGTAATAACCTTCTCAGATATCCGGTCTGCATGCGGATGGCTCCCAGGGGATTTTTTATTTCATGTGATAGAGTTCGGGCAATTTCTCCCAATTGAACAAGTTGTTCCTGGGATTCTATTTTCTTTCTGTAATTCTGGTTTTTTCTATATAAAACGATAAACAGTGTTGAAATAATAATAATAATAATAAAAGCGATTAATTGGAATGAACGGAACCTTGTTAACATTTCGCGTATATCGAATTCAATATAAATATGTCCTCCACCGGACGAATTATCCAGATGTCCAATATCATGGATGAGTTTCAAGGATTTATCCTTGCCGTCAACTATAGGTTCGGAGGAAATTTCAGTGCTGAAGACATACTGCGGAGCACTTCCTACTCTGTTTATAGCTGTACCTGAGGGTTTATATAAACCGATTCCCAAAATGATAGCCTTATTATCATCATTATCATCATGTTTGAGGATCTCTTCAAACATGGCCTGGAGGTTTGCGCCGGGTTGCAGCAAAAACAAGGCAGCCGGAATAGTAACTAAAATTATTAGGAGTGAGATCAAAACTATACGAAAGAATATTTCCTTTTTCATAAGCCGTTTCATTTCTTCACTCCCTAAATATAATACTATCTATAAACAAGGACAGCAACACATCCTGATTAAATCTATCAGCAAGATATGTGCCATATCAAAATCAAATGTGAAATATACTTATGCCTTCAATGAAGTTTACTTATTCTTTGAAAATAGTGTTAAAAATCTTGACAGATTAACTCACTGCCAAAAATTTTAACACTTCCTGACATCTCTATCCTCTCTTTCTCACTGTATTTCCTGGCACGCTATTTGCTCTTATTTAATGTATAAAAAGAAAACAGGAGTGAAAACTGATGCTTAAAAAACTGACAGAGTGGGTTATCAAATATCCAATAGTCGTAATAGCAATTACAATTTTTTTGACCGTTTTCTTCTACATCGGCTTTAGCAAGGTAACTATGGCTAATGAGATACGGGATATGCTTCCTGAGAACGATCCCCGTGTTTTGGCATTTGATGAGATTGATCAGACCTTCGGAGGCGCCTCGTTTATCATGATTATTCTGGATATGGGCGAGGTTTTTAATAACCGGTCATTAAATGAAATTGAGCGTCTTACCCTGGAATTGGAGGAAGTTAATCAGGTCAATTCCGTTACCAGCATTACCAATGTCGAGGAAATCAGGGGCGTTGAAGAGGGTATTGAGGTGGCGGAGATCATTGAAGATATTCCGACCAACGAAGCAGAGCTCAGGCAATTAAAGGATAGAGTGTTGTCTGATGATGACTATGCCGGGCAGATTGTTTCTAAAAATGGGGCAATAGCCCTGATTATAGTTCAAATGACCTCCAATGCGGATAAAGATGCTGTTATCAATAATGTTAAAGAAACCATCGGGAGGCTTGGACTGGATGAAAAAGTGCATATAACAGGTGAAGATATAATGAACCGGGAGGTAAACCGGATGAGCAGTGACGATATGTCTAAGCTGCTCCCCCTGGCCCTTCTGGTTATAATTGCCGTACTTTTTCTCAGCTTTCGTAATATCAGAGCTGTAGTTCTACCCCTTATAATAGTAATTGTTACGATCATCTGGGTCGTTGGTCTCATGGGATACACCGGCATTCCCTTTTCGAGCGTCAGTGTGATCATGCCGATCATTCTTATCAGCATGAGTATAGCAGCAGGTATACACATTCTTTCTCGATACCAGGAGGAAATTGCACTTGGCTTAGAGAAAAAGGAGCTGTTTATTAAGACTATGGTCGCTGTTGGGCTAGCCTGCTTTTTGACCACCATTACCACTATGGTCGGCTTCGCCACCCTCTATACTTCGTCCATACGCCCCATTAAAAACTTCGGACTCTTTACCGCGATTGGAGTAGGAATTGCCTTTATCATTACTATTTCCCTATTCCTGGCTCTTCTCTCTTTATTGCCTCTCAACAGGAAAAGCTTTGAGAAAAAAAGAAAAACTGCACTTACAGGAGTGTTGGAGAAATGGGCTGATTTTGTAGTGAATCGAGCGAGGTTGATAATAATATCCGCCAGCCTGCTTACCCTATTTACCGGAGTAGGAATTATGTTTATCGGCGGTGGGGAATCGGATATAGACAGCTTTTTTAAACCTGACCACCCGATAGTGGCGGCTGAGAATATTATAAAAGAGAACTTCGACGGCAGTGAGATTATTCAGATTGCCGTAAAGGGTAATATTCTGGATCCGGAAGTTTTAAAGGCTATGGAGCAATTAGAAAATGAGATCAGCAACATCGAAATACTGGGAAAGCCTTCTTCCATAGTAAATATCCTGCGCAATACAACCAAAGCGCTGCATGAAGGAAAAGAGGAATTTGAAATTCTTCCCGAAACCCAGGAAGAGGTGGCTCAATATTTCCTGCTTCTGGAAATGGGAGGCGCGGATTCGCTGGATAATTTCATTACTTTCGACTATGACCAGGCTTCAATCCAGGTCAGGGTGGAAGGTGCAAGCACCCTGGAAGTAGAAAAAATGGTTGAAGAAGTGGAAAAAGCTATTGAAAAGTATTTTAATAGCGATACCCAGGTAGTTTTAACAGGCATGCCGGTGTTAACCGGAGCCATGGACACTTTGTTGGTAAAGGGTCAACTGCAAAGCCTGGCTCTGGCAATTCTGTTGATTTTTGTACTGATGATTCTGCTCACAAGATCATTGATCTATGGAATATTCTGTGTTCTGCCTGTTTCTCTGACGGTTATTCTGAACTTCGGCATAATGGGCTGGTTTAAAATACCCCTGGATATTGCTACTGCCATGGTATCGAGCATTGCAATCGGAATAGGAATAGATTATGCCATTCACTTCTTCAATCGCTATAAGGAAGAGCTCGTCCTTGGCAGGACCTCAATAGAGGCTTTGAGAATTACTATAGTAAATACAGGCAGAGCAATTAGCTATAATGCACTGGCAGTGGGGTTGGGATTTCTCATGCTGCTATTCGCGTCTATGCCGCCGCTGATTCGTTTCGGCTATCTCATTGCATTGACCATGTTCTTTTCAAGTATGGCCTCCATGACCGTATTGCCGGCATTATTATACCTGCGTGACAGGAATAGAATTTTAATAAATACACAAAACAAGGAGAGTAGAAAATGAAAACAAAAAAAGGAATCTTAATGACTTTGCTTATGCTTTGCTTTCTAACTGTAGGCATTCAATTGCCTGTTTATGCAGAACAGGCTCTTACTGCAAGGCAGATTATGCAGAAAGCTGATGAAGACAATAGAACGGATGACAGCAGCTATCTGCTGACCATGGAAATTAGAAGGGGCGATTCTACCCGTGTAAGAAAGATGCAGATGTGGATGAAAAGCGACGACCAGGGGAATGACAGGTCATTAATCAGATTCACCCATCCCGCAGATGTTAAGGGGACCGGCTTTCTTACAATTGAATATTCAGACAGGGACGACGACCAGTGGCTTTACCTTCCTGCTCTAAAGAAAGTACGTAGAATAGCATCAAGCAAAAAAGGTGGAAGCTTTATGGGCTCGGATTTATCATATGCGGATATGAGCGCCGGGGATATTGATGATTACAGCTATAAACTGACGGGTAGTGAGGTGATAGATGGAAACGACTGTTATGTCATAGAAGAAACCCCGGAAACTGAAGAGATCAGTAAGGTTGAAGGCTATGGTAAAAAGATTACCTGGGTGCGGAAGGATATTTTTTCCACAGTACAGGTAAAGTATTTTGACAAACACAGCAATTATTTAAAGGTAATGAAATTTAGTGATTTTAAGGAACTTGAAGAAGCCGGCGTCTGGATTGCTACCCATGTTGTAATGACTGATGAGCAGAAAGATGGTAATGAAACTGTAATTAATTATGATGAAATCGAAGTTAACACAGGTATTTCAGATGACTATTTTACCCAGAGATATCTGGCAAAATAATGACAGAAAATGTATACAAGGAGGCCAAAAATGAAAGTTAAGATAATGATTTTCTCCATAATTCTATTGGTCCTATCAGGAGTGAATGTTATAGCTCAGACTGAACTGAATGGATCAATTGAAAATCAAACCAGTGTTCGACTGGATGATCCGTTCGACTTTATGAAACTGAATGAGCTTATTAAGCTGAAAATTAATTCATCTATAGAAGATAATGTCTCAGCTTACGCCGAACTGGATTTGAAACATTCTTATGGAAACGATGATATGACAGGTTCTACACTGCAGTACGGTGATACGGATAACTATTTAGGAATAAATCTTAAGGAGATTTACATAGATCTGGCAATGGGAATATTTGATTTCAGATTGGGAAGCCAGCTTGTAAGCTGGGGTAAAGTCGATGCCTTCGCTCCGACCGACAATATAAATCCAGTGGATTACAGAGGCTTTGACATTCTTGACTTCCCGAACATGAAAATAGCGATCCCCATGATAAAAGCGGATGCCTACCTGTTCGATTACTATCTCCATATAGAGGGAATATACATTCCAAACTTTATCGAAAATGTCTATCCCGGACAGTATTCCGATTGGGCTTTTTACCAGCCATCCTTTCCCGACACCATTGTCATTGGCGGTTCCTCATATAATGTAGCTTCGTTCACCCAGAATCCCACGGTCTATCCGTCAAGTACGCTCGCACACTCTGAGGCAGGAATAAGAGCAGAAAGCTCTGTCGGCGGTTTCGATTTTTCAGGCAGCTATTTTTATACATGGGATGACAACCCCACTGTACATCAGGAATTTACTCTTGATTCGCCCGGACCCGGGGATGTTACTGTTACTATAACCCCAGAGTACCACCGGTTGCATATAATCGGGCTGGATTTAGCTAAAGCAATAGGCGAGCTGAGTCTAAGGACGGAAGGTGCCTTTTTTATTACCGAAGATACTGAAGGTGAAGATACTGAAATAGCGGACCCATACCTGAGATGGGCGATCGGTGCGGACTATGCTTTTTTTACTGACTATAGTATTAACCTGCAGTTATCCGGGGAAGTACTGAACCTAAACTATAATACTTTAAACAATGTCGACACGCAGAATACCATTATTCTGAGCCTAAGCGGTAATTTCCTGGAAGAAAGATTATCTGCAGAAGTAGCAGCTATCTACGAGTTTGAAGATGAAGATTATCTGATAGTACCAAAATTTGAATATGATTTTTCCGATTCCCTGTCTCTTTCAGCCGGGGCACAGATCTTTGAAGGGAACAGCGGCACTCAATTCGGAAGTTTTGATAAAAATGATGCTCTCTTTGTAAATGCCAAATATAGTTTTTAATTTTAATCTGCGAAATTGTAAGGAGCCACAGAAATGACAAATGTATTCGTTTGTCCCGGCAAAACCGGATCATGGTTTGCGCTTTTATTTATTTTCATAATGGTTTTTATTTTCACCCTTCAGCCAATAACTATTTTTGCTGATTCAAATATTATGATCGGCGACAATATCCCCAACTTTGAACTCGAGGGCGCTGACGGGAAACAATACACATTGGAACAAATGAAGGGTAAAATAACCATCCTTGTAATGGGTCCTAAAAAAACAGAAGATAATAACAACAAATGGATAGAAATACTGCAGCAGGCATATCCTGAAAATGAAGGTATTGAAATATTTTCAATTATGGATATGCGTGGTATACCGTTCTTTATAACTGATAATTTTGTAAGAGGAAAAGTAGAAGAAATGCAGGCAGTGCAATCGGTTACTCTGCTAATGGACTGGGACCAAAAGGTTAATGAACTTTTAGGAGCTGATAAAGACCAAACCGATATTTTCGTCATTAGCCGGGATGGAGTTCTGATAGACCATAAGATTGGCGATTTTTCTCAGGAAAAGCTCAAACTGGTGAAGCAGAAATAAATTTCTATTTAGGTTTATTAGAAGCTTTTTAAAAACTATTATTTCCCTTTGGGGGCAGGGTTTATTCCTGCTCCTACAGGTTCATCCCTCTCAACATTTCTCCCAGACCTTTTGATGGATCAATTTCTCTGTTTAAAATTCTGTAAACCATATTACATATTGGTAATTTTAACTTATGCAGAGCAGCTAGTTTTTGTACAAACCGTGCAGCTACTATTCCCTCAGGTAAATATCCAATTTCATTTATATTATCAATTAATTGATCAAGGCTTTCAAATTTTACTATTCTTCTGTCTTTTATAATTTCACCGCCAAATCTTCTGTTTCTTCCGTATTTACTTCTACAGGTTACGTCAAGGTCGCCTACCCCTGCAATAGAGGTGAATGTCTCAGGATATTCAGAACCAAGAGCGGCTCCCAGTGTCTGTATTTCATTCAGGCCTGCTGCTAGAAGAAGTGATTCTGAATTATCTCCAAAATTATCTGACAGCTCCATAAGAGCATCAAGCATTCCAAATGCAATGGCAATTACATTTTTTACTGCTCCAGCTGTTTGAACTCCTTCCGTATCCAAAGATGGAAATACCAGCATATTATTTGAAGAGAGAAGCTTTCTTATTTTAATTGCATTTTTACCACTTTTAGATGCACTTATAAGTCCGGTTAATTTTCCTCTGGCAACTTCTTCTGCATGACTGGGACCGGATATATAGACAAGGCTGTTTCTGTAAAATCCAGGTAGATAATCTTCTAAAGATTTGAGAATTAATGACGGACCTGTGGGAGTCTCAATAAAGCCCTTAGTAAGAACACCTATTACAGTTTTACCATCTGATATACCAGGTACCTGTATAAGTCTTTTTGCAATATCCATTATATAAAGTGATGGAGCTGCTAAAATTAAAAAATCTTTGTTTATTGCTGCTTCTGTAATATCTGAACTTCCTGTAAGTGTATCCGGAAGTTTGACACCAGGAAGGAAGCGTTCATTAATATGGTCTTTATTAATGTTTTCTATAACCGATTCCATAAAGTCCCATACTTTTACAGAATTACCATTTTCTGCAATTAATTTAGCGACTGCTGTGCCCCAGGCTCCTGCACTAATTACTCCAACTTTTTTTCCTGTAACACTATCAGTCATTTTAATACCACTCTTTTAAACTATCAGAATAAATAATAATTTCATTCCTGTCAAAAAAAATATCTATTTCTTTAACTGCACTTTCCAGAGAATCTGAAGCATGAATTATATTTATTTTTGTAGTTACTCCAAAGTCTCCTCTAATAGTTCCTGGTTCTGCATTGTCTGGATTTGTGGATCCAGCCAGTTTACGAAGCGATTCAACTGCATTTTCTCTTTCCAATACCAGGACTACAGCAGGATCAGAGGTCATATAAGTTAAAAGGGAATCATAAAATGATTTTCCAATATGTTCTGCATAATGTTTTTCTGCTACTACGAGTGGGATTCTCATAGTTTTCATACCCAGGATCCTAAATCCTTTAGTTTCAAATCTTGAAATTATTTCGCCAATTAGCCTACGCTGAAGAACTCCTGGTTTTATTATAGTAAATGTTCTTTCAATTGCCACTGTTTTCCCCCCTTCGGTCGCCCTAATTAATAGGTATAAATGATATTATATTGATTATCAACAAGATTCTTCAATAGAAATGGTTGAAAAATATCTGGTTTGTGATAATATCTGCAATAATAAACTATTATTAAGGAATCCCCGTGAAATTTCCTCTTTTAAAACTAAGCTTTTTTATACTTATTCTGTTTTTATTTTCCCCTGTTTTTTCTTTTTCTGTTGAAAAAACTTTAACTTCAAAAAGGGACCTGATATCTGGTCGTACAATATCAGGATCTATTGATTTGTCAGATCAGGGGAAATCATATCAAACTTATAAATTTAGAGTTCCTTCAGATGCATTTTCAGTAAGGTTAACTCTGAAAAATTCTCCTGCAGATTTGGATATATTTGTAAAAAGAGGAGAGGCGATTGAAAGTTATGATTATGTGGATTATTTCAGCACAGAAGAAAACTATAATGAAAGTATTCAAATAACAAGATTATCTGAAATACCCCTGGAAGATGATATCTATTATGTTGATATAAGTTATCAGCGTGATACCCTTCCTCAGATTAATGGTTCAAGATCAACTGTTATACCATTTGATCTTGTAATGAATATGGGCCAATATGAGATTAAAGATACCCTTATTCCTGGACATTCTGTTAATTCTGAACTTTTACCAGAAAAAGGTATGTCAGCAATCTTTGCTTTAAAAGTCCCAGATAATACTGAAGCAGTCCGTATTGACCTATATAATACCAGTTCAGACCTTGATCTAATGGTAAAATATAATAATAAAATGATTACCCGGGGGAATAATGATTTTTTAAAAGAGAGCCTTCTTGGTAAAGAAACCATCATTATAGAGGATACTGATAATAAATATGTAAAATCAGGAATATACTATATAATGGTGTTTGATCAGGTTTCTAATGATCATGTTTCCAAATTTTCTATTTTGGCAGAATTAAATAGAGAAACACCTCTTGCTATTAAAGGGATACCACGATTCCCAGCAATAAGTGATGAAAAACAGAATGCACTAATGGCTACAGCAGAGATTATTGGAAATGCAGGAAAAGGTTCTGGTTGTTTTGTCAGCTCAAATGGGCATATTTTGACAAACTGGCATGTGATTGAAGATTTTACAGGAAATGTATCTGAAAATATATATGTTGCAATTAATCTGTCAAATGACTTGCCTCCTGAAGAGCTGTTTAAGGCAGAATTGCTTGATTATTCTGTAGAAAAGGATCTTGCCTTGTTAAAAGTGTCTTCTGGAATTTACGGGGACCCTATTCCAGTTGCTTATAAATTCCCTTATTTCCCTATGGGAAATACAGATAGTATTAAGCTCGGACAGCCTCTGACTTATCTGGGATATCCTGGTATAGGGGGAACTGGTTCAAGAGCGTCAATTTCTATGACAAGGGGAATAGTCAGTGGATTTGAAAGATCTAATGGAAATCTCCTTATTAAAACAGATGCAGAGATAAACAGTGGTAACTCCGGTGGGGCTGCTATAGATTCTTTTTATGAATTAATTGGTTTTCCCACATCTACAATTGAAGAGGATGCGGGACAGATGGGTTATATAACACCTGTTTCAATGATACCGGAAGACTGGTATAGGTATATGGGGCGTTAATTTGCAAAAATATTTTGCCAATTTGCAGGGCAGCCACAAGGGAATCTGACGATTTCCTGTGGACTGCCCCTACAATAGGATTTTTCCCAATTCTTCCTTTGCTTTTAATAATGATTCGTTATACTGGGTTTCCATTTTTAGGAGATTTGCTTTTAATATTTCCATAAACTCAGGATCCTGTTCAGGAGAGATATTTACTTCATGACCATATTGTGCAGCCAGTTCCTGTTGTTTTTGCATCAGTTTTGGGGCATACTGCTGTTTTATGGCTTCTATTAATTGCTTTCTGTTTTCAAGATACTGAATATAAAAGTGTTTAAACTGTTCTATCATTACAGTAATATCTTTTTTATTTTTAGATATTTCAAATAGACCTGATTGAATGTTTAGAAGAAGTTCTTCAAAGTTTTCATTTTTAGGTAGAATAATATTAGATAGAAAAGTTTTTACAATACCTTCTAAAAATACCCTTTTACTGTCTCCTGAATAACTTTTTATTATGCTTTCAAATTTTTCTTTATCAAAATTTATTGTAAAAAGATATTCCGAGGCAAGTTTTCTTCCCTCTTTTAATAGATTATCTAATTTTATTGCTTCCGGATCAATTTTTACATCTTTTGTTCTTTCCATAGCAATTTCGAGTGCTGATTTAATAAACGCCATTAATACTATCTCCATCTTAAAGAATTTATATCTTTGTAGTGCTTCAGGGATAAAATACACCTAATTTATCTTAAAGTGAAGAGTCCTTCTTGAAAAAACCCTTGAGGATTTAGCTGTGTGATTTTTTTTACGATTGCATGGCGATTTGCGTATGTGTAAATATGCATAATAGAGATATTGGATACTAGAAAAATGTATAATATAGTTACAGCACAAATAGCTCCCCTTGATTAAATAACAGTACTTACATATTGTAGAAAAAAGCTTAAAGGTGAGTGTTATGGCAGATCCTGCGAAGTTCTATCTAAGTTATAATCAAATACATAAAACAGTAAAAAGATTATCTGAAGAAATTAAATCAACAGGTTATGATCCTGATGTTATTGTTGCTATAGGTACAGGTGGGTTTATTCCTGCCAGAATGCTTAAAACGTATATAAACAGGCCTATCTATACCGTTGGTATTTCCTATTATGATGAAAATGATAAACCAAAGGATGCACCCGAGAAAGTTCAGTGGATTGATGAGGTTGAAAACAAGCTGGAGGGACGAAAAGTCCTTCTTGTAGATGAAGTCGATGATTCCAGAATTACCCTTGAATACTGTCTTCGCGAACTATTAAGTCATAAACCTGCTGAGATATCTGTAGCTGTTCTTCACAATAAAAACAAACTGAAAGAAGGTGTTATACCCGATGAAGTATCACACTATTTTGTTGGAAATGAACTTGAAGATATCTGGATCTGTTATCCATGGGATGCTGTTGATATAGATGAACAGGAGAAAATGGCGCATACGCAATAAAATTGCGCCTATACGATATTTTTTTCGTTGAGATATTCTTTTCCTTTACAAATCCACGCACGATAAGAATATAATTCATAGTTTGTAAGTTCACCTTTGTTAGTTCACATTGAAAATAGTTCTTTATGGTTATCATTGCTTGTGTTAATATTCAGGGTAAGAAAAATAGTAATAATCAGCATTTTTAGATAATGGAAACTAATTAATCGTTATTTCTTTCGGCGTAAGATAAAAAAATTAAGGAACTAAAATGTCAACAAAAGAAACTTTGAATAACCTCGCTACCGAAATATGTAAATCTGCAGAAAGATTGCGTGGAAAGTTCAAAGCTTATGAATACCAGAGTGTAATTTTACCCATAATAGTTATCCGTAGAATTGAGTGCGTTTTAATTCAAATGCGGGAAGAAAAAGAGACAGAAGTAAAAACGAATCGTTCTGACTTTTCAGATAAGGAACTTGGTGATCTTGTAAAAAAATTGGAAATTTCCGGATTCCCTTTTCACAATAAAACAAACTGGACTCTGGAAGCTATCTACCAGGAAGATCATACTACCTTAGATAAAAACTTCCGGGATTATATTAATGGATTTTCTGAGAATATCCAGGATATTATAGACCAATTTGACTATCGGGCTACTATTGGTAAAATGAAAAAGAACGGTCGTCTTGTTCCTATTATAAACCAGTATAGAAACGAAGATCTAACACCCGAAAGAATTAGTAATCTGGAGATGGGCTACATATATGAGGAGCTGTTAAGACGGTTTTCTGAGCAGAGTGGTGAAGAGGCGGGAGAGCACTTCACGCCAAGAGAAGTTATACGCTTAATGGTGGAACTTTTGGATATAAAAGTAAACGATAGGCATGTATCTATTTATGATCCGGCCTGTGGAACAGGTGGAATGCTTTCTGTAGCCAAGGCTCATGTAATTGATAGAATAAAAGATAAGGCTGAAAAGAAACGAATAGAGAACCTGATCACCCTTCATGGCCATGAAATACAGCCTCAGAATTATGCCATTTGTAAGGCAGATATGTTAATTAAGAACGATGAAAATGCCTATATCTATTATGGAAATTCTCTTATCCCCCACGATCCCGGAAGTGATGACCCAGGGGATCAGCTGGCAAATGAAACCGACCGCTTTGACTATATGCTCTCCAATCCTCCCTTTGGAGTTACCTGGGGTGGAGAAGACGGGTATGAAAAGGAAGCACGGAAACTGGAAACCACCAGGTATAGAGCAGGGCTACCCAGGAGTAACGATGGAGCATTGTTGTTTATTCAGACAATGTTAACCAAGATGAAGCCCGTTGATCAGGATGGCAGCAAGATAGCTATAATTTTTAATGGATCACCATTGAGTAACGGTGATTGTGGTTCCGGGGAGAGTGAGATTCGTCGCTGGATTCTGGAAAATGACTGGCTGGATGCAATTGTTATGCTTCCGGATCAGATGTTCTACAATACTGGTATTTTTACCTATATATGGCTGCTTTCCAATAATAAAAAGAAGAATCATAAAAACAGAGTTATGATTATCGATGGTAGGAAACAGTTTGAGAAGGAACCAAAATCCTTTGGGAATAAACGTAACCGTATTACTGATATAAATATGGAATGGATAAAAGATCAGTATAGAAATGGCTGGAAAGATGGTTTTATTAATAAAGATGTCAAGATTTTTAAGACAACGGATTTTGCCTACCACAAGGTAGCTGTTACTTTCTGGCAGACTGATGAAACTGATAAACCTATGATAATAACAGAAGATTTTGAGGTACAACTATCTAATGGAAATGTAAAAAAGAAGTTTGATGTTTATGGTGATCTGGAATTTGAAGTTACTATTAAACATCCCGAGGGGATGGAGAAGGGATATACTATTCAGATAAAAGAAGGTTCAAAATCTTTTGAAGCCCAGCTGGCTGAGTTTGCAAAGGTTGATTTCTCGGAGCTTGCTTCTTTGAAGACAGCTGCTAAAGTTGTGAAAGCGATTAAAAACTGGGAGTTGTCTGCCAAATATACCCATAAGCATTATATTCAGGATGATGAGTATACCCCATATGGTGAAGATATTGAAACTTTTCTTAAGAGGGAGATAGGAAAGCCTATAATACACTGGGAAGATCGTCCTCAACCGGGATATGAGATTCTGCCAAACAAATATTTTTACAAATATGTACCACCCAAACCGGCAGAAGAAATTCTGGCCGAATTCTGGCAGCTGGAGAAAGAAGCTGAAGA
>JAQIBN010000141.1 GCA_027859095.1 Spirochaetia bacterium
TAAAAGCTTCGTCAATCTCTCCCTCCCCGAATAGAATTTCATTACGAAAGAATTTAAAATATCGGCCCTCCAGGACAGTCACCTTTATTCTATACCAAATATCCTGGGTCATTTCAGGATCAAAGTCAAATTCAATGTATTCCTCATTGTTTACCTTAGAAGAATCATTAGTTATATCCATAGGCCTATAGATATCAAAATTGAGACCAGATACAGAATCCATTCCTGATATTTTTTCTGATTTACGTTTCATATCGAATTCTATTGTAAAGTTTTTGCCGGGACTTAGCTGAATATCTGCATCCGAGTTTGTATCTGCAAGAACCGGAGCTAATACTGAATTATTACTATCATCCGGATCATCTATAATTTGCCACTCTGCACCATCTCCAAAATTATAGGAACTTATATATTTAAGATTCCCATTTTCAAAGTCATTATCAATATTGAATTCAGGGAGCGTTTCCACGGAATCAAAAACCTGCACCCATTGCCTTGTCTGATCCTCTGCAGTAAATATTAAATGCAATTTTTTTTCTCTTAAGGATGCATCAAGGGAAACTTCGTCTCCCTCCCATTCAGAAACTGCTGCACTAAATGTTTTGTATGCAAGCTCCTTCCATTCTGGGTTCATAGTATACAACTGCTCCAATCCTCTATCCGTCCAGGATTCAATTGTATTATCAGATTTTATAACAAGGTAATTATACTCAATATTATCCGAAAGATAGGATTCTTCCAATTTCCAGACCCCAACAAAGTATTTTAACCCTATGGGGGCTTGTGTAGCTGAATCCGGAGCGGAAGCACATCCAGTAATTATTATTACTGCAACTAGCAGGTAAAGAATTTTCCTAATCAATTTCGTTCCATGTAATATCTAAATTATCCATATACCAAATACCAGTAACTGGATTTCCCTCAATTTTAAAACCAGTAAATAATGTTTCTTCCACTTCCCTTTCTCCAAACAGTTCTCCATCTAAGTAGAACTGGAAATATTTACCTTCTCTAACTATAACTTTTAATCTATGCCATGTATCCCATTCCATCTCTTCTACTGTATAAGACTGTTCTATATAATCTTCTCCACGATCTCCGGAAGAGAATGATCCGAAAGACTTACTGTACAACCAGAACGGATTATAATTACCGCCCTCCCGGGAATAAGGGGAAAAGTCTAAAGCCATCCAGCAACTTTCACTTCCATCTATACTCTTTGTTTGTTTCATATCGAATTCTATGGAAAAATTCTTTCCAGTATAGATATTTATTTCTGCATCGGAATTTTGATCTGCATAAAGTGGTGCAAACATTTTATTAACGGGATTCTCTGGTTCATCAATAATTTGCCATTCTGCATCGCTTCCTTCCTGCTGCTGAGGTACAATATATTTTAGCGAATTATCTTCAAAGTTATTTTTATATGTAAAAACAGGAAGCTTATCAACTCTAGAGTACACAACCTCAAAGTGCCAGCTATGATCTTCAGGATACATAATTTCATTTAAGAAATCCCCTTCCCGCTCAAACTCCACAACAACCTCGCTACCAACTGTTGAGGGATCTTCCGGTGCTTGTGTGCATACCTGTAGCATTCGTCCTTCAGTATCAAACTCCAGAACAGCAAGTACTGTAAGGCCTTTATCCGACCAGACCTCGATAGTATCATTGGGATTAATTACAAGATAATTATTGGGAGTAGTATAATCAGTTGTAAACTCTTCCTGGAGTTTCCATACTCCAGAGAACTCACTTGTAACTGATTTTGGTGCTGAAACACAGCTGGAAAAAATCATAAAAATAATAAATACTAATAAAAAAATTGTAATTTTTCTCATTTTTTATTTCTCCTTTTTTTCAAACAGTGTTGTGAAGTATTACCTAACCGCAATCCAGTCCACAGCTCCTGCTCCACCGATGTTACTTCCTATGGTAAAACGATTAAACAACCTGGGTTTATCCATTTTATATTTGAAAACTACTACTCCATTACTCAGCAAGAGAATTGTATCTTCTTCTATTCTGGCTTCCTGAATAATCCACTTACCCCGGTTTGCACTTTCCTTATAACCAAGAGATTCAGTTTCTCCACCTAGAGAATCAAGGTGAATATGAGCAGAAGGGCCTCCTGGATTATTAAAAAATGTTGGTCGTCCAAACTCAGGAACAGTAGACCAGAGAATTAGATGACCCTCAGTATTGGTTTCTTTCCAGCACACAGTAACAGAAGAAAAACCTTTATCATTTTCATAACCTATATACTGATGTGCTTCCGAACCACTACCTGAAAGAGGTAGAAGTCCATCTTCAATAACTGGCATTTCCATTCTGTTAAAACCAGGTTCCAGATCAGAATCATTGAATGTTTCAACAACCTGAGCAGGATCAAATACTTCTGCTAAATATGCAATTTCATTTTCATTAGGTTCTTCCAGAACTCCCGGATCATCTAGATCAGCATAGTGAATGGTGTTACAACCTGTTAAAAGTACTCCTGTAAAAACCAGTAGAGTACTTACAATTTTTAAATTTTTCATTTTCTTCTCCTTCAACATTTAACATTTATAATCTATATCCAGTTTTTAAGCAGGATAATAGAATTCAAAATATATAAGTTAATCTACATAGAAGCTGTAAACAGAAGGTTATTCAAACAAAAAATACTTTAATTAGATTAACTTTATAGCCATATACTAAGAGTCTAGTTGAACAAATTTCAGATGTCAAACAATTTTTTATATATTCCACTTTTATCCGGAGAACCTTGTATAAGCTGTATAGAAATGGAATCAGTAAATCTAATTATTTTCCTAAATTACTAATAAAATCATCTGTATCAATAATTCCTGTTTTTGAAGCTTCTCTCATACTATTTCCAAACTCTTCATCTTCCATGTACTCATCCATATATTTTTTAACAGCTATCCTGATAATTTCAGAATAAGAGGATATACCAATATGACTGGAAATCAGTTTTAAATTAGATATCCAGTCTTCCGGAAGTCTTATTGAAATTGGTTTTGTGCTAACTTTTATCATTTTCTACCTCCTGTTTACCAGCAGTTACCCAGCCTATGGGAACCTTCTATAAAAATCTTTTCTTTTACCTGTTTTCAAAAAATAAATCCCTTCATCAGTCAGTTCAATACCTATTCTATGCCCAACACCATGTTTTATTCTAATTCTATAATAGTCCTCAGAGTGTCCTTGTATCTTTTTTATATCTACAACTTCAGGTAATTTTAAGATACTATATAAGCCATTAGTTTTTGCTTCCAATAATATTTTTTTAACTATAAGCTCATATTTTTTATCTTTGAGTTTTCTAATATCTCTTTTAAACGCATTAAAAACAAATATTTCTGTCATTTTCCAGATCTTTTTATAATTACAATATACTACATATAACTACATTTAACAATATTATATTTAAAAAGACCCGATAAACCTAACAGATAGACCTAAAGTACTGTATGTACCAAATGCTACCTAACCCCTAACCCTTTTTTCCTTGCACTCAATTTGAAAATCAACCATCTTTTTGAAAACATCCATCAAACCTTCTCCATCTAGAGTAGAATCACAAACTCCTGAACACTGAAGCTCTTTTAAAAGATAGTAGGATGATTCTATTGTAGAAAGGCAGTAATCTTTTGGTTGAGTTTTAATTCTAAACTGTGACCTGTATTCCTTAGTAAAAGATAGTCGAGGTAATTTTTGCAGTGAAGAACTTAGATGCATCATTCTTATTGCTTCTCTCCAGGTAGCATCTATGAGAAAAATTAATAAAGTTCGTCCTTTTAAAGCTTCCCTAAAATCAAAACTTTCTGCTCTTTGAGCATCTTCTCCGGGATAGAGTACCATAGGGTAAAAAGATGGGTTTGATATTAATTCCTGGGTTTTGAAATTATTATCAAAAGATTTATCAACAATTATCTCTGAATCCTGTAAGGAGAGACTAGCAAGCCGACCAGTTCCTGTTCTTTGGTTTTTTGCTTCATGGGGATGCATTAGAAATACGAACTTCACATTTGATTTTATAGGAGAAATATCTTTACAATAACAATTATGAACTGGACGAAAGCATTTTAAACAACGCTCAGTCATAATATCCCCAGGACTGACTGTCTACAAATCATTAATCATAGCTTTAAATTTCCGGCCTTTTATTTTACCATTTTCAAGTAGAGAAAAAGCACGCTCTGAAACATTTCGTTTTACTGCAACAAAGGTTAGATTATCCTGTCTGTCTATTCTACCAACATCCTTTCCAGAAATTCCATCCTGTATAGTTAAAGCTCCAAGAACATCACCCGGACTAATTTTATTTTTACGACCGCCATTTATAGATAGTGTTATAAAAGATGGTTCCAGATTAGATATTTCAATTTTTTTATCAAGATTTAAATCTTTCGAATTAAAGGAATTGTTTGTAAACTCATTTATTTCATTTAAACGAAAATCCTCATTTGCTTTTACAAAGGAGAAAGCAAGCCCTTCTTTTCCAGCCCGACCGGTTCTCCCAATCCTGTGAATATATGTCTCTGTTTCAAAAGGTAGATCATAATTAATAATCATTTCAAGGTTTTCTATATCAAGCCCTCTCGCAGCAACATCAGTAGCAACAAGAATCCTGGTGCTTCCATTTGAAAACCTGACAAGAACCTCTGTTCTTTCTCTCTGTTCAAGATCACCATGGAGTTCCAGGCAATGAATACCTGAGTTTTTTAGATCTGAACTCACCCTGCGACAAGCATCTTTAGTATTACAAAAAATAAGTACAGCTTTATTTTTCATTTGAGCATTTATTTTATAAAAATGCTGAATAATTATCTCTGAAGAGTGTTGGGATTCTACAGTTACTTCAACAGGATCATTTAGTAAAGAACGCCCCAGTTTCTTTACTTCATCAGAAAATGTAGCCGAAAAACACAATGTTTGATGTTTTACCACTACCAGTCTTAGCCTGGGCAAATATATCTGATCCATCTAAAATGGGAGGAATACTTTTTTCCTGAATATCTGTCATTATCTTGTACTTAAGATCATCCAAATTATCCAGCATGGATTTATTTAAAGGTAGAATTGAAAATGATTTCATGAGTGACAACCTAACATAATTAAAAATAATTAGCTATTATTCAAATACATTCTCATCAATTAGTTAGATTTAAGAAAGAACTTCCACCTTTTTATTTATAGCCTGTATCTCCAGTGTTAAAACATTAAGATTTTGTAAAAAACTTTCTTTTGTCTCTTTCGTAAACTTATCAGACAGCTCCTTGTAGTATGAAATACCTTCCAAAAGATTTGTTCCCAGCTCAAGAAGCTGTTTTTTATCTTCATTAACAATAAATCCAATAGAAATATCATCAAATTTTGCTTTAAACTGCTCAATATACAATTCAAGTTCTTTAATAAACATATGTTCCCGTTTTTCCGAGGTAATTAAATTAATTCTTCCATAAATATGATCAACCATCTCTTTTAAACTGCTTATCTTTGAAAAATTTATAATATTTGGTCCCGGTGTCAGTGCTGTAAAAGCCTTTTCATCTATTCCAAGAGTTTTAGTTGCAGCACCTGCCAAATCATGACAGATACAGGCTTTATCCAGAATAAACTGTTTCTGCCTCTCAAAAAGTGCCTTCGGTAAATTCTCTTTAACCAAAGCAGCTAGTTTCTTTTTTTGATAAGGTATACCAGCTGTACACAGAGGTATTTCTGAATATTCAGTATTCATGGCTGCATGTTTATTTACACATGGCGAGCCGGGATGTCCTTTTGAAATTCGGGATTTCCTTGCCAGCTCAGCTGCAGAATTATCAATATTCCAGAAAAGTACATTCAATGGAGAAGCATCACTTAAGTATAGATCGGATTTTTTTGCTTCTGACAGCTTCTTTAAATGTTCATCATCAAGATTCATAACTTCAGGAACAAGCATAAAAGGAGTTGCCCACCGCAGTTTAATCCGGATTCAATCCGGAATTCAGATACCCATAACCCCTTTCTGGCAAGAGCCCGTCCCTGTATACTGGCAGAGCGGAAATCACTAACCTTAAGAACTATACGTTTCTTAAGTTTTCCAAAAGCATCAGGTAAAAAGTCTTTATACTTATTGATAGCATCGAAAAGTCTTGGATTTAGTCCTGCAGAAAAAATCATAGACGAACTAAGTTTACTCTTTGCAAATCCCCTTAATGCCGCACTGGCATCAGTATATTTTACATCAAGGATTTTACCTTTTATATAGGGGAAATTATCAAGTTTAGTCATTATATTTACATCTATAGATCCTGTTACAATCAGGGACTTCAGATGTTTTTGTAAAAGTGTTTTGTCCTCTCCGGCAGAAAGATCTTTCATTTTAAGATATTCCTGCTTTAAACTGCTTTCCGGCAGCAGTTCAAAATATTTAGTAATATCACTGCCTTCTTCAAAGGAGCTATCCATCAGCTGTGAAACATCTTTCTTAACTAGATCATCCAGAAGATTCAGATATGATGTAATCCTTCTGGCCCGCCAATCCTCCATCCCTGTCTTTATAGCAGAATAGGGAAGATTATTCTTTTCAGAATGGAATTTGCGCATTTGTTCTATCAAAGTATCGTCTACCAGAGAAATTACCGATGAAATCCCATATTTTGCAACCTTAAGGGGTGTATCAATAGTAAACCCGGTGCCCATTACAGGTATTTGGAATGAATGGGGTTCTGTATAATAACTGTTCATTTTTACCTCTTTAATAAACCATAAACTTAATTTGTCGGTTCATGACTGACTACATAATAAGTTTTTACAATAAATAGATCAAGAGGATAATTTTAAAATGGCTTTTTAAGAGTCCTCGTTAACCTAGCATTATTGAAAACAAAAGAAGGCAGCCCCTATAGGCTGCCTCTTAGATATGGATCAATTATTTAGATTATTAAAGTATTTCTATTTTTTTGTTTATTTTAAGAACTTCATTTTTCAAAGCTTCAAGGGTTACTGTAAAATTTTCTTTTTTTTCTTTAGTAAATTTTTCTGACAATTCCCTGTAATAGGATATCCCCTCTAAAAGATTGACTCCAAACTCAACAAGCTGTTTTTTGCCATCGGTCATTACAGTTTCCAGGGTAATAGTTTCAAACTTAGTCTTGAACTGCTCTACATACAGTTCAAGTTCTTTAAGAAACATGTGCTCTCTTTTTTCTGAAGTAATTAGATTAATTCTTCCGTATATATGATCAACCATCTCTTTTAGAGTACTTATCTTTGAAAAATTAATAATATTTGGACCAGGAGTTAGAGCTGTTAACGCTCTTTTATCTATTCCCAGAGTTTCAGTTGCAGCTCCTGCAAGATCATGACAAATGCAAGCTTTTGCAAGAATATATTGTTTTTTTAATTCAAATATTTTGGATGGCATCTTTTCTTTTTCCAAAGATTCAAGCTTTGCCTTCTGGTATGTTCTACTGGCCATACATTGAGGGATATCTGAAAATTCTGTACTTAAAGCTGCATGTTTATTAACACAAGGAGAACCAGGAACACCCTTTGAAATTCTTAATTTCCTTGCTATCTCACTGGCAGAATTACCGATATTCCAAAATAAAACACCTAAAGGAGAGGCATTACTCAAATAAACATCAGTTTTTGTTGCCAAAGATAATTTTCTTAGGTGATCCTTATTAATATTTATAACTTCCGGAACAAGCATAAAAGGGGTACCCCACCCAGTTCCATCCAGTTCATAGTTATCCCTTAAAAACTCATCTTCATCCGTTGTACCAATTCCACCCTGAACAGTAATCTTAACTCCGGTTTCGACAACCCGTGCATCTCCACCAGACTTTAAAAATGCACCTGCAAGAGTTTCCATCAGTTTTACCTTTCCTTTATGAAACTCTTCCAAAACAGGTCCTAACAATATTCCCTTGGAAGCAAAAGCATGTCCGCCACAGTTCAATCCGGATTCTATTCGGAATTCCGACACCCAGAGCCCTTTTCTTGCCAAAGCCCGACCTTGAATAGTAGCTGATCTGAAGTCACTCACCTTAATAACAATCTTCTTTTTTAGTTTTCCAAATACATCTGGTAAGAAATCCTTATACTGACTAATTGCATCATAAAGCCTTGGATTCAAGCCGGCAGAAAAAATCATTGATGAATTAAGTTTACTCTTTGCATAGCCCCTGAGTGCAGCTGCTGCATCAGAATATTTTACATCCAGTAATTTTCCCTTATAAAAAGGTATATTATCAAGTTTGGTCATAATATTTACATCTATAGATCCCTTTGTAACCTGGGATCTTAGATAATTCTGTAAATTTGTTTTTTCCTCACCTACAGTTAAATCTTTCATTTTCAAGTATTTGCGTTTTAAATCATTTTCAGGAAGAAGTTCATAGTATTTTGTAATCTGACTTCCTTCTATAAACTCCTCACCTAACATCTCCTTGATCTCTAAATCTATTAGATCGTCTAACAGATTTAGATACGATGTAATTCGACGAGCACGCCAATCCTCATCCCCTTTTAAAATAGGGGTATATTCAATATCATTCTTTTCAGAATGGAATTTACGCATTTGTTCAATCAGAGCATCATCTACCAGGGATATTACTGATGAAATTCCATATTTAGCTACCTTCAAAGGGGTATCTACAGAAAATCCAGTGCCCATAACCGGTATTTGAAACGAATGGGGTTCAATATGATAACTATTCATTTTTTCCTCTTATTATTAGTAATTATAAATCAAAGTTTGTCGGTTCACAACTGACTATATGATAGGCTTATCTGACAAAGAAATCAATAGCTTGAAAGAGAGCCTCTTGTATACTAATATAATACATATTTGATAAGGAATCTAATGATAAATACAGATTTAAATATTAATGGTAAAGCTGAAACAAATACTACTACATCAAAAATGATTCAGGCATTCTTTAATAAAGATATACTTCAATCTAGTGGAGGATACATCCTAACTTATAAAATCCACAAGTATGTTTCATATTTAGGTATTATGCCTTCTATAATTGCCGGACAACGTAGTAATCACTATGATCTTAAAACCGGCCCAGTCACAGAAGTGTTTCTTACAGGAGGTATTAATACAAACGGAGAAATATCACTAATTTATAAAATTACAAAAGAAGAACTTACAGAAAAAATAAAATCAGAACTGAAAGAATTATATATCAGTTTTGCAAACCTTCTTAAAAAGAACGGATATGAAGGTGATGGTACATATGACTGGATAACTGTAAAAATTATTGAAGAATCACAACTATTCCTACCAATCCCATCTACAATTTTTGATTTGCCTCCTGCTTTAAGTCTTTCTTCTTGAAAGAATCCTACCAAGGCGTCCAGCAGCAGTATTTGCTTTATTAACAGCATCAGCACCAGTTTTTTGTGTATTTATATAAGAAGCTTTCTTATCGGGAACAAAAATAACATAATTCATGGCTGCAGAAACATTATGAACAGGATAGCAGGTTATTTTTATACGATTATTTTCTTTTTCTACAGGAACATGCTGCCTTGAAAGTTCCAACATCAAAACAGGTATATTCAATTCCTGAAAAATAGAATCTATTTTAGTATATTTCAAATCACCCTTTGTAGAATGATATTTTTCAGAAAATGCAGAACTTGTATATAAAATACTACCTGTAACGTCAGTTACCAACATAGGTAAATTAATATTATTCATCATAAACTCATTTAAATTTGCAAGAGCACTAATCTTCATAGTTTTTCGAATATTGAGATTATTTATATTTCGATAGAGAAGCCTGAGACGTTCCCCTAAAGGGCCTAAACCAACGAAATGTTTAGCTGGATATATATCACTATATCGACTCATTTCTATTAGCCTGTCTAATTGATTATCTACATTTCGAACTCTGAGTAAAAGTAAAGTAAAACCTGTTATTAAAATAATGGCTGTAACTACAAAATAAAATAAAAATATTTCTGCCTGATATTGTAAGATTTCTCCAGAAAGACCTTCAGAACCAAGTATTTTATAATAACCAAATAAACCTGCTCCAAGAGAAGCAGTTATAACAACAATAGCAAGAATTATTAAAAGCTTTTTGTTTATAAGTATCATTAAATTACCCTTTTATAACTTTCTAAACCCATCAAGATCTTCGTTTTTCCCAACTATTAGAAGAATATCAGATTCCTGAAGCACTTCGCTGGAATCAGGGAAAACTATATTATCAGTTTTTACAGGATTTCCTTCCTCATCCACACTTAGTATAGTCCGAATTATGGCTACTATATTTATATGCATCTTAGTACGGATATTTAACCTGGAGAGTGAATTTCCTATAAAATCCTTTGGAACATAGACCTCAGCAACACTAATATTACTTGTTACAGATATTCTATCCAGAACTTCCGGAGATATTAGCCTCTGTGCAATACGCTGTCCCTGATCTAGCTCAATATTAACAACCTCATCAGCACCAACCTGCCTGAGCACCTGGTGGTGTATCTCAGATACTGCCCTGGCAAGGATATATGGAATGCCAAGTCGTTTTAGTATAGCTGTTGTTAATATACTTGCTTCTATATTTTCACCAATGGCAACTACTGCTACACTTATATCCCCATAGGGAATCTGATTCATTGCAGTTTCATCTGTAGAATCCAAAAGTATTGACTGAAAGACAGTATCCTTCACTTTTTCAATAAGATCCGGCTCTCTATCAATTGCAATAACCTTACCTCCTTTTTGTGCCAGAACTTCACAAACTCTGCCGCCAAAAGTACCCAGACCCAAAACTGCAAATATTTTTTCTTTATCTTTTGCCATTATTTACTTTCCCCCCTACTTAACCTATTGATATGTCTGCCCTGGGATATGTCACATTCAATCTTTTACTGACCGTAGATGCTGCTGCCAAAACAGTTAATGGTCCAAGACGTCCTATAAACATCAAAATAATTATTATAAATCTGCCAAACCCACTTAGCCCCGATGTAAGCCCTGTAGATAAACCAACAGTACCAAATGCAGAAACAACCTCAAACATAATATCCTCCAAGGGTGCATTCTCAGAAATTGTAAGAAGAAAAGTACCAACTGAAATGGAAACAACACCAAAAAGAAGGATCATAAACGCTTTAAGAACTAATTCCGGAGGTATTGCCTGTTTTAAAAGCACAACATCTTTCTCATTCTTCCAGGCTGATTTAACTGCAGAACTAAGAACTGCTACAGTATTAACTTTAATACCTCCAGCAGTACTTCCTGATGCTGCTCCTATAAACATATATATCATCATTACTACCAGCATAGAAGGCGCAAGACTTTCAAAACTTACTGTATTAAATCCAGCTGTTCGAAGAGTAACTGACTGAAAAAAAGCTGTAAGATACTGGCTGCCAACATTCATATTTTTTAAAGTCCCACCATGTTCCAAAGCATAAAAAAGTAATGTTCCAGATATTAAAAGTATAGAACTGAGAGAAAGAACTACCTTTGTATTGAGAGTTAACCTGGGTTGTCCAGCAAAAGTTTTCCCATCCCTTCGTCCTAATTTAACAATAAGTATAGAACGTAAATTGGCAATTACAGAAAAACTTATTCCACCTGTAATTATCAGTAGAGCTATTCCTCCAGAAAGAATAAAACTACTGCTAAATCCTTCCAAACTATCAGAAAAAAGTGTAAACCCTGCATTACAGAAAGCAGAAATAGAATGAAATATAGAATAAAAAAATAAAGAACCTGTACTCAGGGTTGTATTTTTTACAAACCCTGTAAATAAAATCAAAGCACCTGTACCTTCAATTAAAAAAGTAATACCTACTATTGATTTCATTGTTCTGGAAATACTGCTCATATCATCATCACTCAGCATATAAGAAATAAGAACCTTATCTTCTACTGACATCGCTCGCCTTAATACAAAAACCGTAAAATAACTCAGAATCATTATTCCAAGACCACCAATTTGTATAAGGATTAATATTATAATCTGCCCCCATATACTAAAATATACAGCAGTATCCACAACTATAAGTCCAGTAACACAAACAGCTGAGGTTGATGTAAACAATGCATTTAGAAAGGGTAACCCTCTCCCTTCAGCTGCAGTAAATGGCATCATTAGAAGAAGTGCTCCACCTAAAATCACCAGTAAAAAACTTATAAAAATTGTTTGTGCAGGATGGACATGGATACTTTCAAGAATAGATCTAAGCCTCTTAAATCTACTCAGCACTTTTAAAAGTAGAAAAAGATTTCGGATTATCAATATCAAAAAAGCATTCCCTGAACCTTCAAAATCCAAAAAAACTAATAGAATAATTTTATTATAAAGAAATAAAGAGATAAAAATAATTACAAACAGTAGAGAGAAAATGTTCTTTCTAATATAAATTGTTTTATAAACTGAATTTTTGAATTCAAAAACTACTTCTGTAATAAGGAAGCCCAGTATCAAAAAATCCAGAATATTGGTTAGAATCAGATAGATATTTCGGGAAAAATCCATTTGTGAAATAAATAGAGAAATAATACTTAAAAGAAGTGTAGAAATTATAAGTGAATTTAATTTTCGCTCAATTTGATCCAAATAAAAACCCCTCTTATAATTGACTGTCAGTATAAACAAGTAGAGACGTAGCGTGCTATATAGCACGCTGAGGATGCATAGCCGAGCAGCTTAGGACGCATACCCGAGCAATAGACGAAGTCTATGACCAGGGGACGAAGTTGCGACCAGGCTACATCTCTACATATAATCACAAAGGGGTTAATTATTAAAGTGGATTTTCTCCAAGATATTTTTCTGCATCAAGAGAGGCCATACAGCCAGTACCTGCTGATGTAACAGCTTGACGATAAACTTTGTCTTGAACATCACCTGCAGCAAAAACACCAGGAATACTTGTATTAGTCGTACCAGGTTTTGTTAAAATATAACCTGTCTCATCCAGATCAAGCTGGTCATCAAGAAATACTGTATTTGGATTGTGTCCAATAGCATAAAAAAGGCCTTTGGCGTCCTGTTTAAATTCTTCACCAGTTTTAACATTTTTTAGTACAACATGCTCAAGTACTTCCGAGCCACCGACATCAAGCATTACAGTATTCCAAAGAATTGTTATCTTTTCATTTGCAAGAACTCTTTCCTGCATTGCCTTGGATGCTCTAAGTTCATCACGTCTATGTACTACATAAACCATGCTTCCAAATTTAGACAAGTGCATAGCTTCTTCCATTGCGGTATCTCCACCACCTATTACAACAAGCGGCTGGTTTCTAAATAGAGGAAGCGCACCATCACATACAGCACAGGCTGAAATACCTTTTTGCCAGAATTTATCTTCATTAGGAACACCCATTCTTCTTGCAATTGCACCAGTAGCAATAATAATGGCAGAAGCTTCCATCTCTCTGGAAGGAGTTTTTACCTTAAAAGGTCTTTTTGACAGATCAACTGATTCTACTGTTTCTGTGAATATTTCTACACCCTGACCAACAGACTGTTTCCTAATAGTAGCCATTAACTCAGGACCAGTCATTCCTTCAGGGAATCCCGGAAAATTTTCAATTTCATTGGTTGTAGTAAGCTGTCCACCAGGTGCTATACCTCCAGCCATCCAACCTTCAAATAAAGTAGTATCAAGACCTGCCCGAGCTGAATATATTGCCGCTGTATGTCCAGCAGGGCCTGAGCCCACTATAATTATATCGTTCATATGTTTCCTCCTATAAATTACATGTTAATTACAAAGACGTAGCGTGCTATACAGCCTGGTCGCAACTCCGTTGCTGCTCGGCTATGCGACCTTAGCACGCTACGCCCCTACAGGAATATAATAAAAATCATATATAACGTCAATCTAAGATTTTAATAGCCTAAGTCCAGCATGGCATCAGCCACTTTTCGGAAACCGGCAATATTGGCTCCCTTAACATAGTTAATATAACCATCAGACTGAGTACCTTCAGTAACACAGGCAGAATGAATATCTTTCATAATCCGACCAAGCTTGTCATCAACATCTTCTGAAGCCCAGGAATATTTCATAGAATTCTGGGACATCTCAAGCCCGGAAACTGCAACACCACCAGCGTTTGCAGCCTTTCCCGGTCCAAAAGGGATTTTCCCTGCAATAAATTTATTTACTGCCTCAGTGGTACATCCCATATTTGAAGTTTCAATAATATACTTTACTCCTGATTTTATAAGAGCATCTGCATCATCTTCATTTAGTTCATTTTGAAATGCACAGGGAACTGCTATATCTACTTTTACTTCCCATGGTTTTTTACCTTCAAAAAAAGGAACTCCAAATTTTTCTGCATATGGTTTTACAACATCATTATTAGAAGCCCGAAGTTCCAGCATATAGTCCCATTTTTCCTGAGTTGAAATTCCATCTTTATCATGAATATATCCATCTGGACCTGAAATTGTAATAACTTTTGCACCAAGTTCAGTGGCCTTAATACACGCACCCCAGGCAACATTACCAAAACCTGATACAGATAATAATTTATCTTTAAGGGAATCATTATGAGCTTTAACAACTTCATCTGCAAAGTATATAGCACCAAAACCAGTAGCTTCGGGTCTTATTAAAGAACCACCCCAGTTTCGCCCTTTTCCTGTAAGAACCCCTGTATTCTCACCACGGAGCCTCTTATACTGGCCATACATATACCCAATCTCTCTACTGCCAACACCAATATCACCAGCAGGAACATCTGTCTCAGGACCAATATATTTTTGCAGTTCTGTCATAAAAGATCTGCAAAATCTCATAATTTCGGTATCAGATTTCCCTTTTGGATTAAAATCGGAACCACCCTTACCTCCACCCATAGGAAGAGTAGTAAGACTGTTCTTGAAAATCTGTTCAAATCCTAAAAACTTCAATGTACCAAGAGTAACACTTGGATGAAATCGAAGACCACCCTTATAGGGGCCGATACTGTTGTTAAACTGAACTCTATACCCTTTATTAACCTGAACTTCAGCATCATCATTTTCCCATTCAACTTTAAACATAAAAACTCTGTCCGGCTCTGTAATTCTTTCCAGGATTCTTGCATCCAAATACTCCGGATCGTTGTTTACAACATCAATTACAGATTCTAATACTTCACTTACTGCCTGAATAAACTCTGGTTCTCCAATATTTCTCATTTCCAAATCAGACATAAATTCTTTCTGGTTATACATCTTCAAATCCTCCAAATAAATCTGTCAAGTTTCTATTAGCGTACAGTAACGCGACATACTGTGACAGTCAAGATAATAATTATGCAAATATGTTTTATTACATTTTATTATTAGTATATAATGTTTGAGCAAGGGGAATAACAGATGGAAAAATCCAGTTTTATCTTAAAAGAAACAGCATTCAGAGAGCTTATGTCTTTAAGAATACGGGAAATTCTTCTTGTGTGCAGCCATTATGATAAATTTATGCTGGATGAAGATGGACGTATTGACGAACAGCTTTTTCAGGAATATATGGCTCTTAGCCTCCATTATCCACCACAAATGACTCAGGCGGCAACAGCAGACGAGGCAAACAAAATACTTGAAAATAAATATTTTGACTTAGTAATTCTAATGCTCAGTGTAGGCGAAGACAATCTTGTAGATTTAGCGGAAGGAATTAAAAGGAAATATCCGCAAAAACCAATAATTCTTCTTACCCCTCTATCTACTCGAGAAACAATGAAGAGAATTAAAATGGAGGATGCCAGTTCAATTGATTACATATTTTCATGGCAAGGTAATACAAATATTATGCTTGCAATGGTTAAACTTCTGGAAGACAGAATGAATGTGGACCTGGATGTGAATAATGTAGGCGTTCAAACCATAATTCTGGTTGAAGATTCTGTTAGATACTATTCCAGCTACCTTCCTGTTATTTATGAAACTCTATTCAAACAAGCCAGAAGTCTAATGAAAGAAGGCCTAAATGAATGGGAGCAAACCGTACGAATGAGGGGAAGACCTAAGATACTTCTTGCAAGATCTTATGAAGAAGCTTTATCTTTGTATGAAAAATACAAAAAGAATATCCTTGGTATAATTTCTGATATTGCCTATCTAAAGAATGGAGAAATAGATAATGAAGCAGGGTTAACTCTATGTTCGCATATTCGAAAAGAAAACAATGACATTCCTGTACTTCTTCAATCTTCCCAGTTGGAGCATAGAGAAGCTGCTTTGCAGCATGGTGCATCTTTTATACACAAACATACAAAAAACCTATTAAAAGAACTTGAAAATTATATTCGAAGTAAATATGGTTTCGGTGACTTCATATTCAGAAACCCTGAAACTCTTGAACCAATTGGATCGGCAACAAATTTAAAAGATCTTCAAAAGATTCTTTTAAAAATAAACGATGATTCTTTTACCTACCATGTTAAGAATAATGAAATTTCAAAATGGCTAAAAGCCAGAGCACTGTTCAATCTGGCAAACTATCTAAGACCAAAAACAATTAGTGATTTCCCCAATATTGATGAAATGAAACAATTTATTTACCAGACAATAAAAGAATTCCGGACCCAACATGGACGAGGAATTATTGCAGAATTCAACAGTGCAAGTTTTGATGAGTTAACATTTTTCTCCAGGATAGGCTCTGGATCATTAGGAGGAAAAGGAAGAGGATTGGCTTTTGTAGATCAGCAGCTTAAAAAAAATGAAATTACAAACAAATTTAACAATGTTATTATATCCATTCCAAGAACTATTGTACTAACTACAGAAGTGTTTGATGATTTTATGCTGGCAAACGATCTTTATATTATAGCTCTTTCGGAAGATGATGATAAATTAATTTTAAATACGTTTTTAAAGGCAAAATTTTCGAAAACTCTATTATCCAATATGGATATAATTCTGGAAAATATCACCCAGCCCATTGCCATAAGATCTTCCAGCCTTTTAGAAGATTCACATTATCAACCATTTGCAGGAATATATAGTACATATATGCTTCCGAATAATGGGGAAAAACTTTCACATAGACGAAAAGAATTATGTAAAGCTATTAAAAGTGTTTATGCATCAACCTATCTAAATCAAAGTAAAGACTACATGAAAGCTACAAATAATATTGTTGAAGATGAAAAGATGGCTGTCATTATTCAGGAAATTACTGGTAATAATTTTCAAGATAAATACTACCCAAATATATCAGGAGTAGCACGGTCTCTTAATTTTTATCCCATAGGTTCTGAAAAAGCTGAAGAAGGTATTGTAAATATTGCTTTTGGCCTGGGAAAGACTGTAGTCGATGGAGGAATATCTCTCAGGTTTTCTCCTTCTCATCCAAAAAAAATTATTCAGCTTTCAAATCCAAGTCTGGCTATGAAAAACAGTCAAAAAAAATTCTATGCTCTTGATATGAAATCAAAGGATCTAAAACCAAGGAAAGATGATGGAGGTAATTTACTACATCTTGATATTGAAAAGGCAGAAAATGATAAATCTTTGCACTTGGTTGCATCAAGTTATGACTTTGAGAACAACAGGCTTAGAGACGGAATAGATAGAAAGGGTAAAAAATTTATTACATTTTCCAGTATTCTTAAATACTCAATGTTTCCATTGGCTGAAATTTGTAAAACAATTCTCAAAATGGGCCAGGATATTATGAATGTACCTATAGAAATTGAGTTTGCAGTTAATTTAAATACCGAAGTTAACGAACCGGAAATTTTTAGTTTCCTGCAGATAAGACCCATTGTTAAGGGTTCTGAGGGTGCTGACACAGATATAAATACTGTGGATTTTGAGAAAACACTTATATATTCAGAAAAAGCTATGGGGAATGGAGTTTATGAGAACATAAAAGATCTTATCTATATTAAACCCGATTCTTTTGATCCTGGAAAAACAAAAATTATAGGAAAAATGATAAGTGGTTTAAATGCAGAATTTAAAATTTCAGGTAATAACTATATACTTGTTGTACCAGGGAGACTTGGGTCAACAGATCCATGGCTGGGAATTCCTATAGCCTGGACAGACATATCAAATGCAAGAATAATTACAGAAACAGGAACCAGCAGCTTTAGAGTAGAGCCAAGCCAGGGTACTCATTTTTTCCAAAATATAACTTCTCTGGGATGTGCTTATCTGACAATTAATCCTTACGTTGATGATGGGATATTCGACACAGTAGCACTTTCTAAAATGAATGCCGTTTTTGAGAATGAGTTTATAAGGCACATCCAGTTTGAAAAAGCACTGGATGCACGGGTAGATGGGAGATCTGGAAAAGCTGTTGTAAGTTACAACCTACCAGGATAGACCTCTAAGGCTTCTCTAATTATATTGATCGCTTTTCTAAGGTCTTCTTTATTTAAAACATAAGCAAGGCGAATCTGATTTTTTCCTAACCCTGGAGTAGAATAGAATCCGCCGGCAGGTGCAACCATGGTGGTTTCTCCATCTATTCTAAAATCGGAGAGAAGCCATTTTGCAAAATCATCTGCATCCTTAACAGGAAGAGCTAAAACCATATAAAATGCACCCTCAGGTTTTTTTGCAAACACACCGGGAATACTTACCAATTCTTCATAAGCAAAATCACGTCGCCCCTTATATTCTTTAACCACTTCTTCAAAATATGACCGAGGGGTATCCATGGCTGACAAAGCTGCAAGCTGATCTACGGTAGGAGGGCAAAGCCGGGCTTGACCAAATTTTAAAATTAGATTTAGTAATATAGTATTCCGTGTTACAATCCAACCAATTCGTGCACCACATGCTGAGTATCTTTTTGAAACGGAATCTATCAGAATAGCATTATCATCAATCCCTTCAAATTCCATAATAGAAACAGCCGCCCTCTCACCATATGTAAATTCCCTATATGCTTCATCAGAAATAAGGTACAGATCATGTTTTTTTGCAAATGCAACTAAACCTTCAAGTTCCTCTCTGGAAAAAACAGTACCTGTAGGATTTCCAGGATTTGAAAACATAATTGCCTTAGTCTTATCTGTCAGTTTTTCTTCAAAAACATCTATAGAAGGAAGATGAAATCCGTCATCAATTGATGTTGTGACAGGAACAACACTTACACCTGCCATAGAAGCAAAGCCATTATAATTTGTATAAAAAGGTTCAGGGATCATAACTTCATCACCAGGAGAAAGGGCAGACATCAATGTAAATATTATGGCTTCACTTCCACCTGTTGTTACAAAAACATTATCAGCTTCTATATTTTTCCCTATAGAGGAATAATAGTCTGAAAGCTTTTTCCTATAATCTAAGAAACCATTGCTAGGACCATAAGCAATTACATCTGGCACTTCTGAATAGGCTTTTAACATTGATTCCGGGGTTTTAATATCCGGCTGTCCTATATTTAAATGATAAACTTTTACACCCTCTTTTTTTGCATTATCTGCAAAAGGAACCAATTTCCTAATCGGACTTTCCTGCATTATTAAATCTCTGGAGGATATTTCCACTATATTAATCCTTTAATATTATTTTTTAGAAAATATATTTACAATATATAATTCAATATATCTTATAAATACTTCTTTTTTCTTTATCGTATCAAACGCATCATTTTCACCGAGATGCTCTGCAAAATGTCTTACCCTGCTTACATCCGGAGGTTTAACACTAAATCCTTTTTTCATGCCCCTTATATAATCCCTGATCATTGAATTAACATCTTCTATAAGATCCTGCTTTGCCTTTCCATCCATTAATGGATTCCAAACATTTATGGAAGATGAAATAGCATCATTAAGATTTCCTTTGTCTCCAACATAATGTTCTTTAAGTTTTACAACTGCTTTACGATATTTTGCAAGCTGTTCTTTGGAAGATTTTCCCTTTTCAATAGAAGAGTTGCTGGATTTTTCCTGTACTCCCTGAAATGTCTCCACAGCATTACTCTCTTCATGATTCCTTCGTTTCTTTTTAATAACAGGTCCGGCTTGAGAGTTTTTATGAAAACTGCTTACAATATCGGATGGATCTTTAATCCCGGAAGCACCTTTCTTAACACCAGAAAATATTCTATTTAAAATATGACCAAGTGGACCTATAATAGGAAGAGTTTTCCAAAATGGAAGCTGTGATTTAGCATCATTATATAAACTTTTTCTATCCAGTCTAAAAATTTCATCTAAAGATTTAAAATTATCTCTATTTCTATTAAATAAGCGTTCCGTTTCCATATAAACTTCCCTGGGAGGCTTGGTCTCTTCAAGACATAAAACAAGATAGTCGAATTTCATAAGCATCATCAATAAGGGGTCCATATTCCTGACACGTAAGGCAATATCCTCGTTAAAAAGATTTCGATCATTCATCATTTTAAGACGTTTAAAATCTCCAAGAACATCTTTCCATTCATCGATATACTGACTTTGTAATTCACGGGAATCTTCCTGTATTTTTCGAAGAGTAAGGGAAAGGTATTTCTCCTTATTCATAAACATATATTTATCAGAAGATGTATTAAATTTTAAAATATCCGGAACAACCTGTTCCCCGGAAGGACTTGTTCTTTTTTCAAGATATTCAGCATGGTCGTATGTTTCAAATATTGCTCCTTCAACAGTATATGT